>SXOM01000289.1 GCA_005776735.1 Pseudomonadota bacterium | reverse complement strand
GTGGCCGAACTGGTCGCACGGGAACCCGAGCACCACCAGCCCCGCGTCGCGATGGCGGCGCCAGAGCGCCTCGAGGCCGGCGTACTGCGGGGTGTAGCCGCAGCGGCTCGCGGTGTTCACCACCAGGAGCACCTTCCCGGCGTGCTCGGCGAGCGTGGTGGGCTTGCCGGAGAGCGTGACCAGCGGGGTGTGGAGATCGAGCGACATCGGGCCGGGGTAACGCGGGGGTCAGGCGACCGGGCGGTCACGGCGTGAACGGGTCCCCGTGGTGCACCAGCGCCTCGTCGAGGGTCCAGATGTGCACCGGCGCCCGCGCGTGGCGTGCGCGGAGCGTTGAGACCAGGTCGATGAGCGCAGCGTCGGCGGCGCCGATTCCGGCCGCGGCCAGCCTCGGGAAGTCGGCCAGGACACGCTCCCAGTCCTCGAGCGTGCCGGGGGCGTGGGCCCAGAGGAAGCCGGAGGTCGTCGAACGTGTGGCACTCACGAGACGCTGGAGGCCGGTGGCGAGGGTGTGCCGGTCCGGCGACCTCGCTTGGGCGATGTGATTGCCAGTCTCGATGACAACCGGTGCGGTCAGGTAGAGCTTCGCCTTGGCCGCCTGCCAGGCTCGCAGCCGCACTCCGGCATTCGAGTAATCCAGCTCGGTCCCAAGCTTCGGGACACGGAGGAGACACACCAGCGCCGAGGTGTCCACCACTACGTGCGGAGGCGCGGAGGGTGTGCGCTTCATGCGCCCCGGAGGCTCGCCAGGAACGCGACGGGATCGGCCTCGTTGCGGGGTGCGAGCAGGGACTCCAGCCGGCCGCTCGCGACGAGCGCCCCGAGTGCACCGGCGGCGGCGACCTCGTCGTAGCGCGGTAGCTCCCCCAATGGCGTGATGCGACTGTCCCCGCTGTCGCGGTCCCGGTAGCAGTACATGACCTCGGCGAGTTTCTCGTCGGGTACCGCATCGAGCAACGCCGGGTTGTGCGTCGTGAGCAGGACCTGGATGTTGCGGCGCTCGGCTACCGCGTAGATCGTCCTCAACAGCCCGGCGGCACGGCTCGGATGGAGGCCGTTGTCGAGCTCCTCCACCACCACGAGCGTCTGCTCGGGCACGCTCAACAACGCAGCCGCGATCGCCAGGATACGGAGGGTGCCGTCGGACAGTTGCGTGGCGTCGTAGCTTCGGCGGGCTCCCCCGAAGGTCTCCACGAGGGCCACCATCACCTCGTCTTTGGGCGTCGTGATGAACTCGATGTCGGCGATTTCCTGTTCGGGGAGCGCTCGGACGAAGTCGAGGACCTGGGGGCCGTGCCCGGCGGCCACGAGCGAAGCGAGCGTGGCGGACACGTTGCGACCGGTCGGGAGGAGCGCATCGTCGATCCGGTGCACGTACCCCCGCATCTGGCCGGGCACCGCATCCAGGAAGAGCATCTTGGCCGCGGCCGCCATCATCGCTTGAGCCGCGCTGGGAATGGTCTTCTGTGCTTCGGACGATGTGAATCTCGCCGGCGACATGCACTGGACGAGGATGCTCTGCTGATTGACGCAGGTGATCTGCGGCTTGGTTCCGCCTCGGACGAAGTTGTTGTACGCCACGGTGAGGTCGAACGAGCCGGGCTGAGCCGGTCCCTTGACCTCCAGCAACGGGAGTTTGGTGCGCTGGTGCGTGTCGCCCAACCCCTCACCCGAAATTGCGAAACCTCCGGGATGCAGGTCGAGCTGGACCAGCCACCAGAGCGGTCCGGCCTCCAACGTCAGCAACGTGAAGCCGCGCTCGGAGAAGTCGGGGGGCCGTCCACGAACCAGGAGCTCCGAACCCAGGATGGTCTGGAACAAGGTGTTGAGCGGGGTGCCGCGGGCCACGAACGAAGCGAGTCGCATCCCTTCGATGAAGTTGGTCTTGCCCGACGCGTTCGCGCCGATGAGCACGCCCACCCTGGGCAGGCGGACCGTGACGCTAGCGAAGCTCTTGAAGTGTTCGAACCCCACCGCGCTGACCATGCCCCAACGTGCCCCGTTTCTCGCGCGGCGGCACGCCGCCCGCTACCCCCCCGGCCACCGCAGGGCCGACACCGCCCAGGCGGCCTCGCCGCCCCACGGGCGCGCGGTGCCGCCGGAAACTTCGACGTAGGCCCAGTCCGCGCCGGTCACGTCGACCCAGGCGGCGCCCGCGGCGTCGAGCACGAGCGGTGCGACGTCGGCGTCGGTGTGCAGCGTGGCGGTGAGCGGCGCCATCCACCCCGGCGCGTAGACCCGGACCTCCAACGCCGACAAGCCGGGTACCTGCACGAGCTCGACGTCGACGCGGGGACCGTTGCCCGCCGACGCGGTACGCTCGTAGAGCGCGCGGTGCGCGACCGCGAGGTTGGCCACCCCCTCGTGCGGCAGCCACGTCCGCGCGGCCACGGGCTGCACGTCGATCCAGGCGTCGGCGAGCGCGGTCAGCGTGGGGAGATCGCCGGGCCCATCGAGCCACAACGCATCGGGCCGCGTCGGCCACGACCACGCGGGCGCGGCCAACAACGCCGCGTCGACCCAGGCGGGTGTGACCAGCACCAACCGGTCGGGCGCGGCCCCGCCCCGCGCGAGCGTGGCGCGGTCGAGAACGTCGACCCCGAGGTGGTCCGGCGCGCCGTGCGCCGGACGCCGCGCGTTGGACGGCAACCCCCACGACCACACGTCGCCCCCGACCCGGGGGCCGCTCGTCAGGAGCACGTCGTCGTCCGGAAGTACGCCCACCACGGGCAGCTCGTCGTCTGCAAACACGTTCGCGTAACCGACGCCCTCTGCGCGCAACGCGTGGATCGTCCGGGAGGCGGCCTCCCCGTGGTCGTCGTCCGGCGCCGCCTGCACGCCGAACGCCGCGAGGCGCGCCCCGGCCGCGGGTACCGCGCCGCCGCCCTCCGGCCACTGCGCTTCGGCCGGCATCGTGCGCGGCAGCGTGACCCGGACCTCGGTGTCGACCCCGGCGTACACCCCCCGCCACGCCCCGTAGGCCGGCCCGGCCCACACCCACACCTCGCCGGCCCCGAGGCCGAGCGGCGCGTGCCCGAAGCCGGGCCGGTCGAGCGGGTGGTCGGCGTCGCCGAAGTGCACGGTGGCCGCGAGCGGCTGCCCGAGGTCGTCGCGCACCCAGACGTCGACGCCCGCGCAGCCGAGGCGCGTGAACCCGTCGTACACGCAGCCCGCCGCCTCGGCCGCGACCGTCGCGCCGGCCGGGGCGACGCTGCTCACCACGCCGTCGACGACGGGGACACGATCGACGACGCGGTCGTCGACGCGCAGGACGACCGCCTCGGCGTCGACAGTCGCCTCGAGCGGCGCGCCGTCGGGCCCCGCCGCGGCGGGCGTGAGCGCGACCCCGCGGAGGCCGACCACGTCGACCTGCCCGTGCTCGTCGACCTCGTCGGCGAGCACGTCGTCGGCGAGGACGGCGAAGAAGGTGCTCCCGCTGCGGGCGACGCGGTCGGTGTGGGTGGCCCCCGGCCGCGGCACCCACCGCGCCGCGACCGGTGCGCCGTCGGGGTCGAGGATCGCCAGCGTCGCCGCGTCGGCCTCCAGCCGGTACACCACGCCGCCGAAGCGGAGCTCCACGGCGCCCTCCAGCTCGGCGGGCTCGGGCTCCCCGCGCTCGACCTCGGGCAACAGCTCCATCAGCAGGTCGGCTTCGCCCGGCCGCACCGCGTCGACGAGCGTGCCCCCCGCCTCGCCGAGCTGGGTGAGGGCGCCGTAGCTGCCGCGCACCACGAAGGCGGCCGCCGCGTTGTGCAGGAGCCAGTCGCCCACCGCGCCTTCGCCGCCGACGAGCTGGTCGCTGCACACGATGCGCTCGACGACGACCTCGCCGGCGCCCGGCTCCCGGATCACACACGCCTCGGGGAGTGCGCCGGGGTCGGGCGCGCAGGCGCCGAGCACCGCGGCGAGCGCCACCGCCCAGGGCCCCGCTTGGGCGATCCTCTCGGTCGAGCCCCGCGAGCGCTCCCTGGTCAAGCCCGACTTCAGCGGCCGGCTCCAGGTGGTGGCCTCCAACCTCGATCACGTCGTCATC
>SXOM01000288.1 GCA_005776735.1 Pseudomonadota bacterium | reverse complement strand
GCGGGCGCCCACGGCGCCCCGGGCCCCGCCTCGGCGAGCGCCGCCTCCATGTCGGCGATGATCCCCGCGACGTCGTCGTGCGCCCCCCGCACCACCCCGCGCACCGCGCGCGCCCACGGGGAGGCCGGCGGGACCGCCTCGACCAGCTCGGTGAGCTCCGGACCCGCCACCGCCGCCAGCGCCCGCACCAACGAGAACGCCCGGTCCGCGACCGACGGCGACGCGTCGGCGACCGCGGCCTGGTACCGGCTCAGCTCACTGCGCACACCCGGAGCGTCGGCAGACGACCGTGCAGCGAGCGCGACGATGGGAGGGTCCAATCGCACTTGCCGAAATGCGTAACCGAAGTGCGCGCCGCCCGCCGGATTTCGCCCGACGAGCGGACGGTCGCGGGGCGGCGCCCCGGTGGCCTCAGCTCACCGCGTACACCAGGTTGGTGGCGACGCCGGCGTACTTGTGCTTCGGCCGCCAGAACGGGCCGGCGTACCGGCTCTTCGCCACCCGCTTCTTGAACGTCTCCTCGTCCATCCCGGTCTCGGCCAGGGCCGCTTCCAGCTCGTTGCGAGCGTTCTGACGGGCGCGGAACAACATCATCTGGATGCGACTCTGGACGTTGACCTTGCCGTCGCCGGTCGTCTCGATCGGGAGGAAGATCGCGCTCGGGTACTTGCCCTGGATGGCGGCCTGGACCCCGTCGCTCACGCCCGAGGACGGCATGCAGCCGAAGGGCTTGACCGAGATGGTCATGTGGTTGTGGCGGTCCTCGACGTAGTGGACGAGCTTGCCGACCTCCATGTGCCCTTCGCCGCCGCGAACGTCGTTGTCGTAGTGAGCAGCGGCGTTCTTGGCGATGTTCTCCATGTCCGGGAGGTGGTAGCCGTGCAGGCCGATGGCGTGGGCGTAGGCCTGGAAGTGGGTGTGGACCGCCGCTTCGGCCACCTTGAGCAACCACAACTTCTTGGTGGGGTCCTTGTCCTTGAGCCCCTTGCGGCTGCCGTCGGCTTCGCGCAGCTCCATGCGGTCGAGCGTGTCGTGACGGTTCTCCCACACCATGAAGCACAACCACGCGGTGATGCACTGGATGTCGACTTCGGCACCTTCCTGCTCCAGGAAGCGGAACAGGTTGTAGTTGCCGTCGCCCTCGGTCGTCATCGCCCAGAACTCGCCGATGACCGACACCAGCGGCTTGGGCTGGGTGCGGTCGATCGCGACGGTGCCGAGCACCTTGCGGCACCGCCACAACGCGGGGACCACGGCGCCGCGGGCCTCGAAGGTCTCGCCGAGCAGGCGCCGGCACTCCGCGATCGCGCGGTCGGTGCTGCCGGGCTCCAGCTCGTAGGGGCGCATCCGGTAGCCGAGGAGGTTGAGCACGTCGCCCGCGATGAGCGCACGCGCGATGCCGAAGATGAAGTTCTGGTCGATCTCCAGGCCCGCCGCTTCGCCGGTCGCCTGCTTCACGCCGCCCTGCTGCTGGAACAGGACCACGCGGAACCCGTCGAACCCCGCGTCGCGGAGCGCCTTGCGGTACTCGGTGGTGTACATGCCGAACCGGCACGGGCCGCACGCGCCGGCAGTCAGGAACACGTAGTCCTTGATGACCTGTTCGGTCGGGATGCCCTTGTCGTCGCGCAGGTGCACGAGGTGCTTCACCAGGTTGCCGACCGTGTAGTAGGTCGGGTTGCACTGGCCGCGGTTGCCGAACTCCTTGCCGAACTGCAACGCGGTGTTGTCGGGGACGTCGAGCACGTCGACGTGGTACCCGATGCCGCGCAGCATGGCGCAGACCAACGAGTCGTGTGCCACGGTCAGGCCGGAGACCAGGAGCGTGGTGTGCGGCCGGTCCGACGCCTTGAACTCGCTGTTGCTGTGGACCGGCTCCACCCACTGTTCGCGGGTGAGGCCCAGGCGGCGGGCCTCCTCCTCGGCGAAGCGTGCCAGCTCGGCGTCGACGTCGATCGGGGAATTCTCTTGGTTCATGGGGAGGTCCTCGGGTTCACTTGGCGGCGGTCAGGCCGGCGGCCTTCTCTTGGAGCTCGCGGCGCTTCTCGGCGACGCGGCGGGCAAGCTCCGCGCGCTTGTGGGAGCGCTCGCGCAGCTCCTCCTCGACGCGGCGCAGCCGGTAGGCGTAGGTCTTCACCCGGATGGCGATGCTGCCGCCGGGCTTGTTGGCGTCGATGTCGTGCATCGCCGACCATGGCGTCTTCGAGCGCGACACCATCGCATCGACGATGCCGTAGGTGGGCGCGTCGTGGCCACACTTGAAGCTCGACAGGTCGAGCACGGCGAGGTTGGGGTGGCGCGTCGCGAAGCGGACCGCCCACACCTTCTGCGAGCTGTTCGCCGAGTAGTTCTCGGGCCAGACGTCGGTGATCGTCATCGGGTCGTCCTTGCCCCAGAAGCGCTCGAGCCACTGGCGGTCGCGCGGGAGGCTCCGCATCGAGAGGACCGGGTAGCCGAGCACCTGGAACTCCTCGGGGAGCCCGTGGTGCAGGCCGGGATCGAGGTGGTACGGGCGTCCGACCATGAGGATCGCCACGCGGTCTTCGCGCTCGACCTGCTCCAGGATGTGCTTGCCGCGCTCCTGCATGATGTCGTCGAACCGGCGCAGCGCGGCCAGGCCCTCCTGCACCGCCCAGTCCACCTCGTCCTGCGTCACGCCCAGGCGCGGGCCCCAGATGTCGAAGAGCCGCTTCTTCATCAGGTTCGGCTCGTTGAACGACAAGGCCTGGTCGAGGTACTCGATGCCGAGCTTCGCGAAGAAGTCGGTCTCCTTGGTGAACGCCGCCTTGATGACGTTGGGGTTGCCCGCCACGATGGGGCAGGCGGTGTTGTCCATCACCCCTTCGACCCACCCGGGCACGTGCGTGAGGCACGGGTACCACAGGTAGTTGAGCGGCCCCTTCTTCGGGTCCTGGTGGATGTGGAACAGGAGCTGGTGGATGTGCGCCTGCGTGACCTTCGAGGGGAAACACGGGTCGATACTGCCGTAGCGGCCGCCCTCGTTCCACATGTCCTCGTCGGTGGACGACGAGAACACGACGTTCTGCTTGGGCACGCCGAGCGTCTCGAGGAAGGTACGGAAGAACGGGCCGGTGCTGTACATGTTCAGCACCCGCGGGAGCCCCACGCGCACCTGGCTCAAATCGGCGTGGCTCCGCTGGAACCCGCGGTTGAACATGCGCCGCGCGACCCGGAAGAACGGCAGGCGCCGCACCTCGACGTCGGTGGTGTCGCTCCCGGCCGGCGGGAGCGGCTGCGGCGCGTAGAAGTG
>SXOM01000287.1 GCA_005776735.1 Pseudomonadota bacterium | reverse complement strand
GGGCCGCACCGCCCCAACGCTCGGTGAGCGCGGCGACGTCGAACTTCGAGCGGGCCGGCCTACCCGCGCGCGCCCGCGAGGTCGGCGAAGAGCTGCACCACGCCCTCGTGCAGCCACGGATTGGTCGCCAGCACGCTCGGCGCGCCGGGCCGGTGTGGCAGGCCGCTCAGGCGCGACACGACCCCACCCGCTTCCACCACCAGCACCTGCCCCGCGGCGGTGTCCCACGCCTTGAGCCCGAACTCCCAGAACACGTCGACCTGGCCGGCCGCGATCGTGGCAAGGTCCATCGCCGCGCTCCCGCTGCGACGCATTCCCTGCGTCCGCTGCAAGACCCGCTCCACGTACGCGAGGTAGACGTGGGCGTGGTCGCGGCGGTCGTACGGGAAGCCCGTCACGCACAACGCATCGTCGAGCGTGCGCGTTTCGCTGACCTGGAGCAGCTCCCCGTTCCGACGGGCGCCCCCGCGCGCGACCGCGGAGTACAGGTGGTCGCGCACCGGGTCGTAGATCACGCCGATCACCGGCGCTTCGCCGTGTACCAGCGCGATGCTCACGCAGTACGCGGGGTAGCCGTGCACGAAGTTGGTCGTGCCGTCCAGCGGGTCGACCACCCACCGGTCGCCGGTGGTGACCCCCCCGTCTTCTTCGCCCTGGACCGGGATGCCGAGCGGGGCCAACACCTCGCGGATCGTGCGTTCGCTCGCGAGATCGACCTCGGTGACCAGGTCGATCGCCCCCTTGTGGCGGACCTGCGCCGGCCGGGCGCGGAGCAGCGCGCCCGCCTTCCGGCCCGCCGCCGCCGCGTGATCCGCGAGGGCGCGCAGCTCGGCGCTCACGACCGCACCGGCGAGTCGAGCACCAGCGTGACCGGCCCGTCGTTCACCAACTCCACCTGCATGTCGGCGCCGAAACGCCCACGGGCGGCGCCGAGCGCGTCGGCCACCGCCTCGTAGAGCGGCGCCGCGACCTCGGGCCGCGCAGCGCCACCGAACGACGGCCGGCGCCCCTTCGCGACGTCGCCGTACAGGGTGAACTGCGACACCACGAGCACGCCGCCCCCGATGTCGCCGACGGACCGGTTCATCTTCCCCTCGTCGTCGGCGAAGATGCGCAGACCGGCCACCTTGTCGGCCATCCACGCCACCTCGCCCGGTCCGTCGCCCGGCGCGACGCCGAGGAGCACGAGCAGGCCGGCACCCACGGCGCCCACGACCTCTCCGTCGACCGTCACCCGGGCGCTCCGCACCCGCTGGATCACTGCGCGCATCCCCCCCGCGTAACGGATAGCAGCCCGCCCATGTCGATCGACACCTACTTCTCGGGCAAACACGTCTTCATCACCGGCGGCTCCAGCGGCATCGGCCTCGCCGCGGCCCAACGGCTCGTCAAGGCCGGGGCCACCGTCACCATCGCCGCCCGGCGCGCCGACGTGCTCGAGGCCGCGCGCGCCGAGCTCGGCCCCAAGGCGCTGGCCCTGCCGCTGGACATCGCCAACGAGGCCGAGGTCATGGCCCGCGCCACCGCGCACGCCGAGGCCCACCCCGTCGACATGCTCATCAACAACGCCGGCGTCGTCATGCCGGGGCGGTTCCTCGAGCTCGGCACCGAGCAGTTCCGCTGGATGATGGACATCAACTACTTCGGGACCGTCCATTGCTGCAAGGCGCTCATCCCGTCGATGCAAAAGCGCGGCGGCGGCCACATCCTCAACGTCTCCTCGATGGCCGGCGTCATCGGAATCTACGGATACACCGCCTACTCCGCGACGAAGTTCGCGTTGTCCGGCTTCTCCCAGTGCCTCCGCGCCGAGATGTGGCCCCACAACATCCGCGTGTCGGTGTGCCTGCCCCCCGACACCGACACGCCGCAGCTCGCGTTCGAGAACCAGTACAAGCCGGCCGAGACCAAGGCCATCGCCGGCAACGTCAAGACGCTGCCCGCCGCCGCCGTCGCCGAGGCCATGCTGGCGGGAATGGCCGGCGGCACCTACGAGATCATCCCCGGGTTCGACGGGTGGTCCAGCGCGCTCGCGCAGCGCCTGGCGCCCGGCGTGGTGCGCATGGTCTGCGACGCATCGCAGAAGAAGGCTACACTCAAGGCGTGATCGTCCTGGCGCTCTCGATGGCCGGCTGCGGCGCCGATGCGGCGCTCGGCGCGGCCGACACGGCCGAGGTGGCGCCGCCCGGCTGCCTCGAGGTGCCGGCCACGGTCGCCCTCGGCGGCAGCGGCAGCGACGACCTCGGGCGCCCCACCTGGACCGAGATGCCCGCGGGCAGCCCCCAGACGATGGTGCACGGCCCCCAGGGCGGCTGGCACATCCTCGCCGGCGCCGACGTGCGCCACGCCGGCGACATCGTCACGCTGATCTACACCATCCACTGGCCCGCGCACGACGACGCCCAGGTCAGCTACGGCAACTTCAAGGTGATGCTCGTGCCGCACGACGACGGGTGCGGGGGCTGGTACGCCGGGATGTACGGCATCCTCGATGTCACCGCCCTGGCCGACGGCGAGGCCGACACGCCGCCCGAGCTGCTCGGTGGCGAGACGCTCCTGCTCCGCATGCAGGCGACCGACCTCGAAGGGCGCACGGCGACCGACGAGGTCGAGGTCATCGCGGCGCTGGACCCGGTGGATGTCGACGACGGAGACACCGCCGCCGAGTAGGGCGCCCGCGCATCGTGCGCGCGGCGCGCCGGACCCTGCCCGCTTCGGGACGGTCGCGGCGCCGCGTCCAAAAGCGACGACGCCCGCCCCGCCGAAGCGGAACGGGCGCCGGGAGCCCCGAGGCTCAGAGCTGCTGCGAGTAGAACTCGACGATCTTCTGCGGATCGCACTCGACCGGGAGGTCTTCGCGCTGCGGCTCGGTGACCAGGCGGCCGGTGGCCGTGGCCGGATCGAACTCGAGGAAGCCCGGGCGGACCCTGGTGGCCGCGAGCTCGAGCGCGGTCTGGACGAACGGCTTGGCCCGCGACTTGTCGTGCACGGAGATCTTCTGGCCGACCTTCACGCTGAAGGACGGACGGTCGACCCGCTTGCCCTCGACGCAGATGTGGCCGTGGACCACGAGCTGACGCGCGGCCGGGATGGTCGCGGCGAGGCCGAGGCGCCACACGAGGTTGTCGAGCCGGGACTCGAGCAGGGTGACCAGGAGGCGGCCGGTCGGGCCCTTCCGCCGGGAAGCCTCCGCCACGTAGCGGCGGAACTGCTTCTCGAGGATGCCGTAGTGCCACCGCATCTTCTGCTTCTCGATCAGGCGATCCTTGAAGTCGCTGGACTTGCCCTTGCGTCGCGCGCCGTGCTGTCCCGGGGGGGTCGCACGGTCGAGCGTAGCCGCCGTGGTGAGACCGGGAAGCACCACGCCCACGCGCCGGCAACGAGCAAGCCGGGGTCCACGATAACGTGCCATGTTGTATGGCTCCTTTGGTGCGAATTACGCGGTGTCGGGGGGTTCGAGAGGATTCTCGTGGGCCGACGCCGACCGCCCAGGATTGGGCGGCCCCGCGGGCTAACCGATCCAGGCGTGATCGTGCAACCGAGGCGTGGCCTCACCCCCGGCGGCGATCGATCCGATCGGGGGATCCTCCGGGGCCGTCATGTTTTTCGTGTTCGCCGCCTGCACCGCCTCCACCCCCGAGGTCCTCTCCACCTGGGACGACGCCGGCCCGGACCTGGAACCGGGGGTCCGCGCGGACGACCCCGGCGCCGGCCTCGGCGACCTGGACCCCGGCTTCGAGGGAGACACCGCCGAGGTCAGCGACGGTCCGGCCTGCCCGTCCCTCGGTGCGCCCACCGCGGTGGGCACGCTCCCCCGCGCCCTGGACGAGGTCAGCGGCATGGTGGCCTCGCGGACGCACCCCGGCGTCCTGTGGGTGCTCGAGGACAGCGGCAACGCCGCAGAGCTCTACGCCTTGGACATCGACGGCAGCCTGCTCGCCACGGTTCGACTGCCGGTCCCGAACGTGGACTGGGAGGACCTGGCGATCGCCCCGTGCGGCGACATCGACTGCTTGTGGATCGCCGACGTCGGCGACAACGGGCTGGTCCGCACCGACGCCGCGCTCTACGTCGTCGCCGAGCCCGAACCCGAGGACGGCGCCGCGGAGCTCCTCAGCGCGGTGCCCGTCCGGTACGTCGACGGCCCCCACAACGTCGAGGCGCTGGTGATCGACGCCGACGGCACCCCCACGCTCTTGTCCAAGCGCGACGACGGGACGACCGAGGTGCTCGTGCTCCGCGACGGCCGCTTCGGCGTCACCGCGCAGGTGCAGGTCGCCGCGCCCGGGGACGACGCGTGGTCTTCCCGGGTGACCGCGGCCGACCTGTGGGCCGACGAGGGGGGCCTCCTCCTCCGGACCTACGCGCACGCCTGGCGCTACGAGCTCGATGGCGACTCGCTCGCCGGCCTGGCCGACGCCCCCCGGACCGAGCTGCGGGCGGCCGACCAGGAGCAGGTGGAAGCCGTCGCCTGGGACCCGACCATCGGCGGTTGGTGGCAGACCTCCGAGGGTGTCGGCGCCACGCTCTACTTCGCGACGTGCGAAGCCTGAGGCCGGCGCGCCGCGACCGTCCCGAAGGACTCCGGGGCCGCCGCGCGCCGGGACGCCATGGGGGCGTGGCCCCGCTCACCGACCTGCACCCCGGGGCGCACCGTCCTGGCCGGTGCCGGAATAGCCACCGCCCATGATCGAACCCTACGGTGCGCTACGACCGGTCATCCACCCCGACGCGTGGGTGCACCCCGGCGTCTTCGTGCTCGGCGACGTCGAGCTCGCCGCGCGGGTGAACGTGTGGCCCGCCGCCGTGCTCCGCGGAGACCAGGGCAAGGTGACCATCGGCGAAGAGACCAACGTGCAGGACGGCGTGGTGGCCCACGGGACCGGTGGGGTGTCGGTCGTGACCATCGGGGCGCGGTGCACCATCGGCCACCGCGCGATCCTCCACGGCTGCGTGGTCGAAGACGACGTGCTCGTGGGGATGGGCAGCATCCTCCTCGATAACTGCCACGTCGAGCCCTGGTGCATCATCGGCGCCGGGGCGTTGGTGCCCGGGGGGATGCGCGTCCCGACCGGGTCGCTCGTCCTGGGTTCGCCCGCACGCATCGTGCGCCAACTGACCGAGCGGGACCGGGAGCGCATCCGCCACGGCCGCGACGAGTACCTGCGCCTGGTCGCCGGCTACCGCGAGACGGCGGAGGTCAGTCGAACTTCTTGACCGCGCCGCTCACCGCGGCCTTCTTCCGGCGCGCCGCCGCCTCCCGCACCCCCTGGGCGCTGGTGGTGCGCCGCGTGCGGGCCGTGCGCAGGGGTTCGCCGGTGTCGAGCTTCCCGCCCGACGCGAGCCGCTCGACGTCGGCGAGCAGGTGACGATCGCGGTCGGTGACGAGGTTGAAGACCCGCCCCGCGCGGCCGACACGACCGACACGGCCGATGCGGTGGACGTAGTCGCTCGCCCGCTCCGGCAGCTCCCAGTTCAGCACGAACGCGAGGTCGGAGAGGTCGAGGCCCCGGCCCGCGAGCTCGGTGGTGACCAGGACGCGCCCCTTCCCCGCCACGAACCCCTTGATGGCGGCGTGGCGCTCGCGCGGCAAGAGCCCCCCGTGCACGATCACCACGTCGTGACCTCGCTCGCGGAGCGCCGCGCCCGCTTCGTCGGCGGTCTCCCGGCGGTTGGCGAACACGATGCCGCGGGCCTTGTCACCGAGCGACACCAGGATGTCCGACGCGGCGTCGGCGCGGGCTTGCGCCTTGACGGGGATGTTCTTCACCGTGAGCGTGTCCGGCGCCGTGTGCGCGTCGCGGGACAGGAGCACCACCGGGCGCTCGGGGCGCACCGACAACCAATGCCGGATGGGCTCGGGGAGCGTGGCGCTCATCCACCACGGCAAGGCGCCCGGCGCCGCCGCCAGGATGGCCTCGACCGGGGGGCGCTGGCCGGGCGACAGCAGGGTGTCGGCTTCGTCGACCACGACCACGCGCACGTCGCTGAGGTCGACGCTCCCGTCGGCCAAGAGCTTCGCGAGCCGGGGCGGGTTGGCGACGAGGATGTCCATGACCTCGCGCAGCGTCTTGTTGGTGTCGTGGCCCGACTCCCCGCCCGAGACCGCCCGCACCCGGAGCCGCGCGGCGTGGGTCAACGACTTGATGACGCGGGTGGTCTGCACGACCAACTCCCGCGTGCTGGTGAGCACCACCGCCCGCGGGCGGGCCGGGGTCGTCGACGCGCCCTCGGCCTCCTCGACCCCGCGTAGCCGCTGGACCAGGGCCAGCGCGTAGGCCATCGTCTTGCCCGAGCCGGGGCGGGCGACCGCGCCCGCCGACTTGCCGGCGAGGAAGGCGGGGAGCGCGAGGCGCTGGACGGGGGTGGGCGTGCGGATCGAAGCGGCGGCGAGCACCGCGGACAGCTCGGCGGACACGCCGAGCTCGAGGAAGTTGGACATGGCCGCGTGCGTAGCCGGTTCGCGGCGCTTTGTGCTATATCGGCGGCGCGCGGGGCGTCGCAGCGGCAACTACCCCCCCCCTGTTCTCGCTCCGCCCCGCGCATTCTCCAGGTGGTCGATGCTCGCGTTGCTCCTCTCGCTCGCCCACGCCGGCTCGCTCGCCGGTGTGACCTTCCCCGACCGGGTGAGCGTCGGCGGCCAGCCCGTGGCCCTCAACGGCCTTGGCCTCCGCGAGAAGTACTTCGTCGACATCTACGTCGGCGGGCTCTACCTCCAAACCCCCACCCACGACGCGGCCGCGGCCATCGCCGCCGACGAGCCCAAGCGCGTGGTCATGCACTTCATCTACCGCACGGTCACGCGCGACCAGATGCTCGAGACGTTCCGCGAGGGGTTCGGCTCGGCCGCGAGCGGGCCCCATGCCGCCACGATCGGCAAGATGGAGTCCTGGGTCCCGTCCGCGGGCGTGAAGCAGGGCGACGAGCTCGGGTTCGACTACGTGCCCGGGCAGGGCACGAGCATGGTGCTCAACGGGCGCAGCCTCGGGACCGTGCCGGGCCCCGAGTTCATGCGGTTGGTCTTCGGCATCTACCTGGGCCCCAAGCCGCCCACCCCCGAGCTGAAGGCCGGGCTGCTCGGGCGCTGAGCCGCGCGTTCGGGGGCGCGGATCGCGGAGGGATTGGCTACGATCGGCCCCGCACTCCCGGACACCGATGCGCCTCGTCCTGCTCCTCGCCCTCGCCGCTTGTTCCCCTGCCGACACCGACAGCGCCGACTCCGGCGACGTCGACGAAGGCTGCCAGCGCATCGTCGCCGACCCCACCATCCTGAGCTGGTCCGGGGTGGAGCCCGGCCAGGTCCAGACGGGCTCGTTCACGGTCACCAACCTGTGCACCGCCGGCACCGACGACCTCGTGTTCACCGCCTCCAGCACCGAGTCGGCGTTCGTGGTCGACCTCACCTCCGAGACGACCCTGAGCCCCGGGGAGGGGGTGGTCCTCACCGTCACCTTCACCGCCGTCGACAACGCTTCGCACTTCGGCACCGTCCAGCTCGACAGCAACGACCCCACCGCACCACAGGCCCTCGTCGCGCTCGAGGGCCTGGTGACCACCGACGCCGACGGCGACGGCTTCCCCAACCTCGGGGCCGGCGGCGACGACTGCGACGACGCCGACGCGGCCGTGCACCCCGGCGCCAACGAGGTCTGGTACGACGGGGTCGACCAGGACTGCGACGGAGGCAGCGACTACGACCAGGACGGTGACGGGTGGCCGGCGCTCGCGTACGGCGGCAACGACTGCGACGACACCGAGGCCGACACCCACCCTGGCGCGGACGAGCTGCTCGACGAGGCCGACCAGGACTGCGACGGCATGGTCGACGAGGACTTCGTGCTCGCCAACGAGGTGGTCGTCACCGAGGTGATGCCCGCCCCGACGCGCGTCGCCGACACCTTGGGGGAGTGGTTCGAGGTGTACAACGCCGGCAGCGGCCGGATCGACCTCTACGGCTGGGAGATCGTCAACGGCTTCGGCGACACCTTCGTGGTCGACGCCCACGTCGAGCTGGTCGGCGGGGGGCGCGCGGTGCTCGGCAACAACGTCGACACCCGCACCAACGGCGGCGCCTCGGTGCAGGCCGCCTGGGACGCGACCACCTTCGACCTCGGCAAGGGCGACCAGCTCTCCCTCCGCGTCGACGGGCGCGTCATCTCCTCGGTCTCCTGGGCCAGCGCGAGCGACGGCGTGGCCCGACAGCTCGACCCCGACCACGAAGCCACCGGCGATGCGTCCCGGTCCGAGTGGTGGTGCGACGCGAGCAGCTCCTACGGCGACGGGGACAAGGGGAGCCCGGGCGACCCCAACGACCAGTGCACCTCGGTCGACGAAGACGGGGACGGCCTCAGCGCCGACGATGGCGACTGCGACGACGCGGACGCGGGCATCAACCCCGACGCCATCGACGCCTGGAACGGCGCCGACGACGACTGCGACGGCTACGCCGACAACCCGGAGGTGGCCGACGTGGCCGACGCGAGCCTGACCGGCAGCGGCACCGCCTACCTGACCGCGCCCTGGGGCATCAGCACCGCCGACTACACCGGCGACGGGGTGGACGACCTCGCGCTCGGCTCGCCGTACTCGTCGTCCTACGCGGGCACGGCCTGGCTCGTGGACAGCGCCGACCTGCTCGGCGCGGCGGCCGCGGTCTCGTCGGTCGACACCGCCACCCTCAACGGCTCCACCTACAGCTACGCCGGCAACCTGCCCCCCCGCGGCAACGACATCGACGGCGACGGCGTCGCCGACCTGGTCGTCGTGGGCTCGCCGTATGCCATGTACGGGGGGTACGCGGCCACCGCGTACGCCGGCGGCGCCACGCTCGCCGGCATCATGGACGCCGACGACGCGTTCCTCACGCTCGACTCGTCCAGCAACTACGGGTACGGCAACGTGCGGGTGAGCCACGAGCTCGACTTCGACGGCGACGGCCTGGTCGAGCTGGTCCGGTCCGACCCCTACCACTACTCCAGCGCCACCGCCTACTACACGGGTCGGGTCGAGGTCTACGACATCTACGGCAGCGCCGGCGAGCTGTCCGAAGACGACGCCGTCGCGCTCTTTGCAGGCACCCAGACCAACGGTCTGGTGGGCTGGTCCACCGGTGGCGGCGACCTCGACGGCGACGGGCGAGACGAGCTCGTGGTCGGCGCGCCCGGCGTCACCGGCGCGGCGAGCGGCGGCGGCGTGGCCTACATCGTCAACGGCGACGACATGGAAGGCGAAGCCGACCTGGCCGACGCCGCGAGCGGCCTGGTGTACGGGTCCACCGCCAACGGCTACCTCGGCCGTGGCGGCATCGTGGTCGCCGACCTCGACGCCTCCGGAGGCCTGGACCTCGTCCTCGGTGCCCCCGGGGCCGACGAGGCCTACGTGTTCTTCGACGCCGACGGCCTCCCCGACGAGGCCGAAGCCACCGACGCCGACACCACCCTGTCCGGAGCGGGCACCTTCGGATTCACGCTCCTGGTCGACGACTTCGACGCCGACGGGCAGAACGACCTCGTGGTCGGCGCGCCGTACATCAACCCCGCGTACAGCAGCTCCTACGCCTGGTTCATGACGCCGGGAAGCGGCGTGGGTCAGGTGCACGTCTTCGACCGCGCGGTGCTCACCGCGGGCGGCACGCAGCCGAGCACGGCCGCGGCCCGGGGGCTCACGGCCGCCACGAGCGGCGACCTGCTCGGTGCGGTGCTCGGCAGCGGCGACTTCGACGCCGACGGCATCGCCGACCTCGTGGTCGGCGCGCCCTCCGCCGGCGGGACGGCCTACGTCGTGCTCGGCAACTGAGCGACCCGCCCGCCGCCGGCATAGGGCGGCGGCGTGATCGGCCCCCGCGCGTTGGTGACCCTTGCCCTGTTGACCGTCTGGTTGGTCTGGGGCTCCACGTACTACGCGATTCGGGTCGCGCTCGAGGGGTTCCCGCCGTTCGGGATGGCCGCGGCGCGGCTGTGCGCCGCGGGCGGGCTCTTGCTCGTCGGTGCCCGGGTCCTCGGCGAACCCTGGCCGGCCCGCCGGGCGCTCGCCACCTTGGCGTTCGCGGGGGTGCTCAGCTTCCTGCTCGGCAATGGTGCGGTGGTGTGGGCCGAGCAGACGGTGCCCTCGGGGCTCGTCGCGATCCTCGTGGGCGTCGTGCCGGTGTACACGGTGCTGCTCGGGCGGTTCTACGGGGTCGGAGTGAGCCGGGTCCAGGCGGCCGGCATCGTGCTCGGGGCGGTGGGCCTGGTGGTGCTCCACGCCGACGAGGGCTTGCGCGGCGACCTCGCGATCAGCGCGCTCTTGACGCTCGGATCGGTGGCCTGGGCGTGGGCCTCGCTGATGACCAAGGTGCAGGTGGGGGTGTCGCCCACCATGAT
Organism: Pseudomonadota bacterium; assembly: GCA_005776735.1. Classification (GTDB taxonomy): domain Bacteria; phylum Myxococcota_A; class UBA796; order UBA796; family SXON01; genus SXON01. Next base: position 9,750 of record SXOM01000287.1, on the reverse strand, counting down.
GAGCGGGGTCCAGATGTTCGCGGGCGGGGTGGCGCTCGCCGTGGCCTCGCTCGTCGCGGGCGAGGCGATCCCGACCGCCCCCCCGCTGCGGAGTGTGCTCGCCGTCGGCTACCTGTTCAGCTTCGGCTCCGTGGTGGCGTTCTCCGCCTACAACTACCTGTTGCGCCACGCCAGCATCGCCGTGGCCACCAGCTCCGCCTACGTCAACCCCGTGGTGGCCGTCTTCCTGGGCATCGCGCTCGGCGGCGAATCGTTGCCGCCCACCGGGTGGGCCGGGCTCGGGCTGATCGTCGCGGGTGTGGGCCTGGTGACCCGGCGGGGCTGAGGGTCACACGCCCGCGTAGATCGGCGCCGGGCCCACCGAGGGTGCGCCTTCGCCCTGGGCGATTCGTGCGGCCAGCTCGGTGCGGAAGCCGACGTGCCGGCGGCGCGTCCACTCCACCAGTGGCCCCCACACCGCGCCGGTTCGCCGGTGGCGGATGAGCTGCTCCCACACCGGGTTGCTCCGCTTGTACAGCGCGCTCATCGCGAGGTAGGGCAGGATGGCGCGCGGGTCTTCGGGGCGGCGTGCCCAGATCGAGGCCGGGCTCGTCAAGCGCTGGTACAACCATGCATACCCCCGCTCGAGCTCCTCGGGCGTCATGTGCCGCGGCGTGAACACGCAGTGGGCGGTGTCGTAGCGCGACCAGTCCCGCGTCAGGATCCGCCCCTCCGCCTCGAATTGCCGGAAAAGCGGCGTCGACGGGTAGGGGGTGAGGATGTGGTAGGTCGCCGACTCGAGCCGGTTGTCCTCGACCCACTGCCCGAGCGTCGCGAAGACGTCCTTTCGATCGTGGTCGAAGCCGACGACGAAGCTCCCGTTCACCTGGATTCCCGCGTCGTGGAACACCTTCACCCGCCGCGCGTAGTCGGCGGGGCGGGGGCTGCGCTTCTGCGCGTCGTCGAGGTTCTCGCCGCTGAGCGACTCGAGCCCCACGAACACGCCGGTACACCCGGCGAGCGCCATCTGTTGGACCAGCCCCGGGTCATCGGTGACGTCGACGGTGACCGCCGCCGACCAGATGCGTCGAAGCGGGCGCAACGCGGTGCACAAGCGCCGCAGGTAGGCCTTGTTCGCCCCGAGGTTGTTGTCGGTGAAGACCGCGTACGGCGTCCGTTCGGCTTCCCACTCGGCGGCCACCTGCTCCGGGTCGCGGGTGCGGTAGGGCATCCGCAGCCCGTCGGTGGAGAGGTAGCAGAAGCCGCACCGGTTGTGGCATCCGCGGGTGGCGTTGAGGCTGGTGGTCGTGAGGAACGCGGCGCGGTCGAGCAGATCGCGCCGTGGTGCCGGAGCCTGGCGGAAGTCTCCGTCGAAGTCCGCGTGGTACTGCGGCTGCAGGCGCCCCGCCGCCACGTCGGCGAGGATGCGCGGCCACAACGTCACCCCGTCCCCGACCGCGAGGGCGTCGGCGTGCGGCGCGCACTCCTCCGGGCAGCTCTGCACGTGCAGTCCGCCGAGGATCACCAACGCGCCCAGCGCCCGGTAGGCGTGGGCCAGCGCGTAGGCCCGAGCGGCGAAGGTGAGGTGCACGGTGATGCCGACCACCTCGGGCACCGGGGCCCACGGCGGCGGCCCTTGGAGCAGGTTCTCGTCCCAGTAGCGGACGCTCCAGCCGGCGGGCGTCGCACCGGCGACGGAGGTGAGCGCGAGGGTGGGGGTCAGGACGTGCTTGCCGAACGACGCGTGCGGGTCCTTGGCGTAGAACGGGTTGATCAAGAGGGCGTGGCGACGGGCGACCGGCGCGTGGGCGGGCGGCCGGAGCGGCGGCGCCTCGACCATGGCGGACGTCGTCCGCACCGGCGCGAGCTCGGTCTGGAACGGGGCTTCAGGGTGGAACATCTCGACCTCCACCCCGCCGTTATCGGGCCCTCCCTCCCAACCGGTGCCACCCCCGTGCAAGGGTGGTGCAAGGGCGCCACGCCGCGACCGGCCGCGTCGAGCGGCCGAGTCGTGCGCGCGGCGCAGCGCGGGCGACGCCCCCCCGGTGGTTAGCAGGCCGGATGGTCTGGACCGCCTTCGCCCTCCACGCGCTCTTCTGGTCGCCGTTCGTGATCCGCGGCCAGTTCGACAAGGCCACCGGCGGTCAACAGGCGGGTCCCACCGCCCACGCCGATCCGCGCGCCACCGCGCTGGTCTGGGCCCACGTGGGCGCGTTCGTGCTCACCTACGCGGGCATCGCGTGGGGCGGTTTCGGCGGCACCCCCTGGCCGCTGCCCGAGCTGCTCCGGTGGTCGGGCGTGCCGCTGATGCTCGGCACCACCTGGGCGATGGTGCGGGTGATGATGGTCTTCCGATCGTGGCGGCTGCGGGCGGCCCTGCGGGCCGACCACCAACTGTGCACGGAGGGGCCGTTCGCCGTCGTCCGCCACCCGATCTACACGGCCCTGGACGTGGTGGGCGTCGCCTCGTTGCTCATGGTGCCGAACGGGCTCACGCTCGGCGGGCTGGTGCTCAACGTCCTCGTCGGCGACATCCGGGCCCGCGCCGAGGAGCGCCTCCTGCTCGCCGCGTTCGGCGACCGGTACGCGGCGTACATGGCGCGTACTCGCCGGTGCATTCCGGGCCTGTACTGATTACCGGCGGATTTCCCCGGGTCGACGATGCTCCTCCTCCTCGCCGCGTGCGCCTCCCTCCCCGGCGGCGAGGACACCGCCGACTGCGACACGATCGAGCAGTTCGTCGACCAGGACGGCGACGGGTTCGGCGACCCCGAGCGGGTCGAGCAAGGGTGCCCGGGCCAGCCGCACCTCGCGGTGCAGGCGGGCGACTGCGACGACACCGACAGCGAGAAGAACCCCGACATCGCGGAAAAGTGCAACGACGTCGACGACGACTGCAACGGCCAGGTCGACGACGAGGCCATCGACTCCTTCCGCTACTACACCGACGCCGACGGCGACGGGTACGGCGACGAAGCCACGCGCCGGGAGACGTGCGTGGAGGAGGCCGGCGTGGTCGACCAGGGGGGCGACTGCGACGACGTCCACCCCGCGGTGCACCCGGGGGCCACCGAGATGTGCAACGGCACCGACGACGACTGTGACGGCGACACCGACGAAGCCGACGCGGCGGACGCGACGACCTGGTACGCCGACGCCGACGCCGACGGGCACGGCGATGCGGACCTGACCGTCGTGCAGTGCGCGCTGCCGCCCGGCTACGCAGCCGAGGGCGACGACTGCGACGACGACAACGGGACGATCCACCCCGGTGCGCCGGAGTACTGCGACGGGGGCGACGACGACTGCGACGGCGACGTCGACGAGTCCGAGGCGGTCGACGCGGTCCGCCGTTGGCCCGACCGCGACGGCGACCTGTACGGAGACGAAGGCGGCGGCGAGAGCTTCTGCGACCCTCCGGCCGGGTGGGTCGAAACGGCCGGCGACTGCGACGACGACGACGCGGCGGTCAACGCGGGGGCGACCGAGTGGTGCGACACGGTGGACAACGACTGCGACGGCAGCACCGACGAGGACGACGCGGCCGACGCGCTGACGTTCCACCCCGACAGTGACACCGACGGGTACGGCGACCTCTACACCGACCTCTTTGCATGCGCCGCGCCGGCCGGGGCCGTGGTGGACGGGACCGACTGCGACGACGGCGCGGCCGACGTCTTCCCCGGCGCCGACGAATACTGCAACGGCAGCGACGACGACTGCGACGGCGACACCGACGAGACCTCGGCGCTCGACGCGCTCACCTGGTACCAGGACAACGACAGCGACGGGTACGGACGCGCCGCCGTCACGGCGTCCGCCTGCAGTCAACCGTCCGGCTACGTCGCGGACGACACCGACTGCGACGACACCGACCTCGACACCCACCCCGGCGCCGACGAGACCTGCGGAGGGGCCGACGAGAACTGCGACGGGACGACCGACGAGGACACCGCCGTCGACGTGGTGATCTGGTACCTGGACGCGGACGGCGACGGCTACGGGAAGTCGTCCTCGCGCGACGCCGACTGCGACCAGCCCTCCGGGTACGTGGCCGATGCCACCGACTGCGACGACGGCACCGCCGCGGTGAACCCCGCCGCGACCGAGCAGTGCGACCGCCTCGACAACAACTGCGACGGCGACACCGACGAGGACACCGCCGTCGACGTCGCCACCTGGTACATCGACGCCGACGGCGACGGCTACGGCCTGTCCACGACGACCGACATCGACTGCTGGGAGCCCGCCGGGTACGGCGCTTCAGCCGGCGACTGTGACGACGCCGACGCCGCCATCAACCCCGGCGAAGCCGAGGTCTGCGACGCGGCCGACACCGACGAGGACTGCAACGGCCTCGCCGACGACGACGACCCGGCGGTGGCCGGGACCGCGTCGTGGTACACCGACGCCGACGGCGACGGCTACGGCACCGGGACCGCCACGGTCACGTGCGAGCCCGACCCCGCCTGGGTGGCCAACGACGAAGACTGCGACGACACCGAGAGCGCGGTCAGCCCCGGCGAGACGGAGGTGTGCAACGACGGCCTGGACAACGACTGCGACGGTGGCTCCGGGAGCTGCGAGTGGAGCGGCACCGTCGCCGAGACCGACGCGGACCTGACCTACACCGGGCCGGCCACGACCGCGCACATGTGCTTCGGCCTCGCTTCGGACGTCGACGGCGACGGCGACGAGGAGGTGCTGGTGTACTCCGGGTACGACTGGACCACCTCGAGCGCCGCGTACAACTGGTGGCAACTGCCGGGTGGGTCCACCACCAGCGGGACCGGCGCCCTCTCCAAGTTCTCCACGTTGTCCTCGTCCAGCAGCGTGTGGTGGGGCTCGGTGGCCGGCGACATGGATGGCGACGGCGACGACGACTACACCGGCTCCAGCTCGAGCTTCACGGGGCTCGGCCTGTACACGGGGCCCATCACCAGCACGACCGCCCCGAGCGCCCGCTACGCCACGCTCACCAAGTCGGCGAGCAGCTACGCGCTCACCCCACAGGTGCTGGGCGCCGACCTCGACGGCGACGGGACGTTGGAGGTGATCCTCGGCGACAAGAGCTACGGCGCCACCTACACCGGCGCCGTCGGGGTGTTCGAAGGGCCGAGCGGCTCGGTCGCCTTCGACTCGGCGACGTGGTTGCTCAAGGGGGCGTCGGCGTCGGCGTACCTCGGCAACTCGACGGCCGCGGTCGACCTCGACGCCGACGGCCGCGACGACCTCGTCGTCGCCGCTTCGGAAGCGACGTCCAGCTACGCCAACGAGGGCCTGATCTACACCTTCGACTCGCCCACGGTGGGCGTGGTGACCACCGCGAGCGCCACCGATCTGGTGTACGGCGGCTCCGCCTCGGGCCGCGTCGCCACCGTCCTGGTCGACCTCGGCGATCACGACGACGACGGCTACGAAGACGTCGGCGTCGTCAGCCAGCGCGACAACAGCGTCAGTGGCAAGCGCGGTTCGTTCACCATCCTCGCGGGCAGCTCGGGGGGCGTCACCTCCGGCAAGCTCAGCAGCGTGGCGGCGGCGGCGGTGCGGGGCCCCTCGAGCTGGTGGATCGACGACGCCGCCACCGGCGACTTCAACGGCGACGGGACCAGCGACATCGCCACCATGGTCGACTACTACAGCTACGGCGGCACGGGCGCGGTGCGGGTGTGGTACGGGCCGCTCAGCGGGGCGGTCGACGCGAATTCGCCCGACTTCATGGTGAGCCAGAGCTCGGCGTACCGCTCGATCGCCTCCGACGTGCAGTTCGCCGACCAGGACGGCGACGGCCTGGACGACCTGCTCATCTCCTCCTACTACGGGACCACCGGCACCTCCTGGTCCAACTCCGAGGGTTACGGCTGGATCTTCTGGGGCGGCGGCCTGTAGCCGACATCGCGGGCGCATCCAGCGGCGCCGCCGGGTAGACTGCATCGCACCGCGAGGTCCGAATGTTCGCCCTCCTCCTGTCCTGCGCGACCACCGACCCCGACCCGTGGGCCGACAGCGCCGAACCCACCCTCGACACGACGGACACCGCCGACTCGGGCGACTCCGGCGCCGACCCCGCCGACTCCGGGGCCGACCCCGCCGACTCCGGCGGCGACACCGACGACGCCGGGGCCGACACCGCCGACTCCGGCGGCGACACCGCCGACTCCGGTGTCGACACCGGGGATTCGGGCACCACCGACACCGGCGAGGAGGTCTACGAGGTCGCGGCCGACGCCCCCACCGACTGGTCGCTGCCCGACCTCAACCCCGTCTCCCCGCGGTACGGCGAGGCCGTCTCGCCCCGGGACTACATCTCGCGGGTCTCCGGCTACTACTTCATCCACAGCACGTGAGGGTACTGCCGTAGCCAGGCTGGCTACCTCAGCACCATGCAGGCCGAGCTCGCGGTCGAGCACCCCGAGCTCGGGCTCGACATCGTGATCGTGAACCTCACCGGCCTCGAGGCCGGGAACGCTTCGCTCTTCGAGGTGTGCACCCTCCCGGTGGTCCAGGACGACACGACCGCCAACGTGTGGACCTCGTGGGGCGCGACGTGGCGCGACGTATACGTGCTGGACCGCACCAACGCCGTCCACGAGGTGTACAACCTCACGACGTACGACCTCTCGGACACCGCCAACTACGACGCACTGTACGAGCTGTTCGTGGCGGCCGGGACGGAGTGATCCCAGCGTTCGAACCGACCGGCCCCCGTCGCCCCGGGCGCGCGGTGCGGCCGAGCCCCGGCTGCTTTCCGGCCGGGCCTACCGCACCGCCCCCACACGCCTACTCTTCGGGCGGACCGCCGGGACCGCCGGGGCCACCCTCGGGACCACCGGCCTTGCGTTCACGGCGTTGGTCGCGCGCTTCGTCGCGCATGGCGTCGAGCTGCTTCCACTGGTCGGCGGTGAGGGTCTTGCGGATCCCGAGCATCAGCTTCAGGTCGTTGCGGCGCACCTCCACCTCCGCGTCGGCGGCGGCGTCGAAGGCCTTCAAGGCCGCCTTCTCGTCGACCGCGTCGGCGTGCATCAGGCGCTCCAGCTCCAGGCGGGCCTTCTCAGACCGGGCCTTCAGGTCGATGCCGGCCGACTTGTTGTCGAAGTAGAGCTTCTCGATCGCGGCCTTCTGCTCGGCGCTCAGCGCGAGGCGGTCCGAGATCTTCGAGAAGTGCTTCATCAGGCGCTCGCCGTCGCCGGGGCGCTCCCGGCCACCGCCGCCGGGTTCGCCCATGCCGGGCGAGGGGGCGAAGTCCGACAGGTCGACGGGGGTGGCGAAGGCGGTCGAGAGGACGAAACAGAGGGTCGTGAACATCACAGGTCTCCAAGGTTGAGCAGTGGATCGGGGGAGGAGTCGTAGGGGTCGAGCAGCGCGACCAGGCCGGCGCCCGGGAGCTCGGCGTGGGCGTCGTCGACGTGGTCGAGGCCCGCGAGCACGGCGAGGAGGGCCTCGTCCGCACCCGTCGCGGGGCCCGCGGCGGCGATGAGCTCGGCGGCGTCGAGCGGCACGACCAGGTCGTCCTCGGCCGCGGCCTCCACACCGCCGGTGTCGGTGCTCACCGCGACCAGCGGCGCTTCGGGCGCGGGCGTGCCCCCCGGCCACGGGAGCAGGGCGGCAAGTACGCCGGCAGCGAGCGAGAAGGCGGCCACCGTGCGAACATGCCTCACGACCAGCCGCCGGTTCAACTGGTCGGGGGTGGGGGCGCGTGGCCCGGGGATCGACACGACAGCCGGCATCGGCTGCACCGCGGCCGACAAGCGGCGGCAGGTCGCGCAGCCCGCCAGGTGCGCCGCCTCGGGCGCGGACAACGGGCGCCCCTCGACGAGCGCAGCGGTGATGCGATCACAGGTCATGGCTCGGCTCCGAACGCGCTGCGGGCCCGGTCGAGCGCGCGCGCGAGGTGGGTCTTGACGGTCTCGGGGCTCAGCTCGAGGGCGAGGGCGATCTCGGGCACGGTCCAGCCTTCGTCGTAGCGGAGGAGGAAGACGACCCGCTGCTGGTCGGGGAGGCGCGCCACGAGCGCACGCACGCGGGCGGCGTCGAGGCCGAGGTCGGGGCTCGCTTCGGGGGCCGCGGCGTCGGGGACCCGATCGCCGAACGGCAGCCACCGGCGCACCCCGCGCCAGCGGAGCGCACGCAGGCTCTCGCGCACCACGATGGCGCGCAGCCACGCCCCGGCGGGCCCGTCGCCGCGCCACGCCTCGCGGCTCCGCCACGCACGCAACCACGCCTCCTGCAGCACGTCCGCGGCGTCGGCGTCGTCCCCCACCAGGCGTCGGGCGAGGGCGAACGTCCGGGTGGCCTCGGCCTCCATCGCGGCGGCGAGCGCGGCGTCGAGCTCGCTGCGGGACCGGGGGAGCGGCATCGCCATGTCCATCGCCCTGTATGACCCCGAGGGTGGCCGCCGCGGGGGACAAGAAAGTTGTCGCGCGTTGTCGGCGCGCTCCGGCCCTCATGCTGCAGCCCCGGAACGCCGATCCCGGGGGTGGTGAGGCTCCCATGCTCCTGGCCCTGCTCGTCGGATGTTCGGACTTCTACGCCTGGCAGGAGGTCTTCGAAGACCTGACCAACCCCCTGGTGGTGCAGAGCGTGTACCTGGGGGCCGGCCCGTGGCCCGAGGACCTGCCTGCGCCCGACGCGGCGCTCACCGGGAGCTCGGCGCGTGTCCTGCTCGCCGACGCCGCCTCGGTCGACGCGCTCGACCAGGCGCCCGTCACCGACGCCGAGGTGGTCCTGGCCGCGGGCGACGATGCGTACACGCTGCGCGCGGAGGGAGAAGGGGCGTGGGTGGCCGACTCCACCGACGGCCTCGGCTTCACGCCCGGCGACGCCGTGGTGCTCGAGATCGCCCACGATGGCCCCCACAGCCTGGCGTTGGTGACCCCCGACGCCCCGGACTACGCCCCGGCCGCGACCCGGTCCGCGGGTGCGCCGCTGACCATCGACCTGCAAGGCGAAGCGTACGACAACCTGCTCGTCCAGGTGATCCGCGCCACCGACGGCGTCACGGTCTTCGACTCGATGCCGACCGACATCTCGTCGTTGTACCGGCTCACCCACGCGCCGGGCGAGCTGGTGGTCGAGGTGCCCGGCGACGCGTTCGCCGAGCCCGGCGTGTACGTGGTGGGCGTCGCGGGCCTCGTCAACGCACACCCCGACGACTACGAAGACGTGAACGTGGCGCTCAGCGCGCTCACCGCGGGCTCGATGACCTTCGCTTCGCTGACCGTCGCCCCTTAGGGGCCGGTGCCCGCCGGGCAGGCCTCGACGCGGCGGAGTCGCCCGTCGACGGTGGGCTGTCCTTCCGAATCCCCGGTGCGCCCTTCGGCACCGAAGCGCCATCCGACCGGCGCGGGCTCGGCGACCGCCGGCGCGAACCCGGGCGCGCTGGCGCCAGCCGGTGACACCTGGGCCAGCTCGGTGCGGGCGCCGACGGTGCGGACCTCGAAGACGACCGAGAGTTCGGCCGAAAATCCCCCGCACGCCGGCGCGATCTCGGCGGCCACGGTGACCACGGCCGGCCGGCCCGGGACCTCGAACCACGCCACCTCCGGCACGGCGCCGCCGGTGTTGTCCCACTCCGACGCGTCGAGCGGCTGGGCGTCGCGCAGCCAGCGCGCCTGGACGGCGCCCCACGCGGGGAGGCGCCGGAACGACGCCACCGCGAGGTTGGCCAGCGCGTCGGGGACGGGGCGAGCCGGGAGCGGGGCCAGGGGCCCGGCGCTGGCCACGCGGCCCCAGGCCGCCTTGCCGGCGCAACGCAGGCCCCCGTCGAGGTGG
>SXOM01000037.1 GCA_005776735.1 Pseudomonadota bacterium | reverse complement strand
GTCACCGAGAGGGTCACCGGCCTGGATCTCGTGGAGCTGATGCTGCGTGTCGCCGCCAACGAGGTGGTCCGGCCGGTGTACGCGCCGCGCGGGCACGCCATCGAGTGTCGCATCAACGCCGAAGACGACCAGTTCCGGCCGGTGCCCGGCCAGGTCGTGCGCCTGCGTTTCCCCGCGGGGGAGGGCATCCGCGTCGACACGTGGCTGCGCGAAGGCGACCGCATCCCGCCGCAGTACGACTCGATGGTGGCCAAGATCATCGCCCACGGGCCCGATCGTGCCACCGCGATCGAGCGCATGCGCGCGGCGCTGGAGGCCCTCGTGGTCGAAGGGGTTCCGACCTCGGCGGGCATCCACCGCCGCATCCTCCAGCACCCGCGGTTCCTTCGCGGCGACTACGACACCGCCTGGCTCCCCGCGGTACTCGCGGGTCAGGAGTGAACCTCCGCCCCGCCGAGCCCACGGTGCCGACGCCGTGGCTGCCGGCGGTGGTGGCGCTGGTGGTGGGTTTCGGGTGGCGCATGCTGCTGGTCAGCCAGACGCCCACCGCGTTTGCGTACGACGGTTTTCAACGGTGGGCGGGGCGCGACCACCTGCTCATCCAGGACTGGCTCCCGGCGGCGCAGCTCTGGGTGTGGGCCGTGGCGCAGCTCGGCGGCGGGCTCGTCGAAGGGCGTGCGGCGATGGCCCTGGTGTCGGCGGTGGCCGCCGCGATGGGCACACTCCTCGCGCAGCGCCTCGCCGCCCCGCGGTTCGGCGAAGCGCGCGCGGTGTGGGCGGGTTGGGCGTTCGTGGCGGCGTCCACCACGCCGGCGTGGACGAGCTGGGGCACGGTCTTCTACCAGGAGTCCACGTTCTTGCTCTTCCTCTTCGCGGCGTTCTGGGCGGGCGCAGCCGGGCACCTTCGTCTGGGCGACGTGCTGGTCGGCGCGCTGGGCCTGGTCCGCTACGAAGGCTGGGTCGTGGTGGCCGCGTGGGCGGTGTGGCGGCGCACCCCGCAGGCGGCGGTCGCGGCCTGGGGGCCGCTGGTGTGGCTCGCCATCAAGGCGCTCGGCATCCACGGCTACGCCGCGAGCCCCACCGACTTCGCCGACTGGAACGGCCTCGTCGAACGGTTCCGCTTCGCCGCGTGGTGGGCCGACGTCGGCAACTTCGGGGGCCGGTTGTGGGGCTCGGGCGGCGTGGTGTGGTTCGGCCTCGGCGCCGTCGCGTTGTGGCTGCATCGCGCCGACCCGGTGGCGCGGCTCGTCGCGTTCGCCGCTGTGGCCCAGCTCGGCATCACCTTGGCGTGGATCGCCGGGCTCGAGGTGGCGACCAGCCGGATGGTCGTGGTCCCGGTGGTCGTGGCCGCGGTGCTCGGTGCGTCGGCCGTGCCGTGGGCGCTGCGGTGGCGCCATGCCGGCTGGGCGCTCCTGGTGGTGCTGGTCGCTTCGGTGGGCGTGCAGCTCGTCGAAGGGCGCGACCGCGTGCGCGGCGAAGCGCGCCACTTCCGCCCCGAGGCCGAGGCGCTCGAGGTGATGCTGGCGGAGTGCCCCGGGTGTCGGTGGTGGGTGGTCCCCCGCGCGGGGCTCGGTTCGCGGGCGCGGCACGACGGCTGCGAGGTGCTCCAGGGCATCTCGACCCTGCGCGCAGGGCGCGAATTCGAGTGCGCCCGGTGGCTCGACGAGGCCGCGCGCCCCGCGCTGGAAGCGGCCACCGACGGCTCGGTCCGCTGGGACGCGGACAAGAAAGCATACCGGGTGGAGCGGCACCTCTCCGACGCGGCGATCCTCCCCGATTGACCGCGGCCCCCACGGTGTGCTAACGCCGTGCCGTGCTCCTTCTGGCCTTCTGTGCGACCGCGACCGCGGCCGACGCCCTCCCCGTCGCGTTGGAGCGCGCCCGCCGGGCGCTCTTCGCCCGCGACGATCACGGCGCCCGCGACGCGCTCCAGGACGCAGAGGAGGCCGCGGGCGCCACGCGCCTGCTCGTCCCGGACGGGGAGATCGCCCGCCTGCACTACTACGACGGCGTCCGCGCGTGGAACGGAGGCCTGCAGAGCCAGGCGATGGCGGGGTGGCGACGCGCGTGGCAGGTCGGGGGGTTCGACCCGTCCGACGACGGCCTGTTGGACGACGAAGGGATGGCGGTGCTGCGCGCGCTCAAGAACGAAGGCGGCGGCGAGTCCGCCACGGTGCTCTTCGACGGCGACGAGCGCGGCGCCGTGGTGCTCGTGGACGGGCGGATGCGCGCCGAGGGCGCGAGCCTGGTCCCCGGCGCGCACCTGGTCCAGGTGCGGTGTCCGGACGGCGCCGTGTCGTCGGCGTGGGTCGAGTTCGAGGGGCGGACCAACGTGGCCCTCGGGTGTGGCCGGCACCAGATCAAGAAGGGCGCGCCGAGCGCGAACGAAGGCGTGCTCGCGGCGGATGCCGACGAGGACCTCGTCCGCGTCGCGCTCTTCGGCGCCTACCTCACCGACGCCGCGATGCGGCTGAGCCAGCTCGGCCCGGCGCCGGAGCCGCCCGCACCGACCCCCGAGCCGCCCCCCGAGCCGCCGGCTCCCGAACCGGCCCCGCCGCCGCCGGTCGCGGCGCCACCGGTCGCGGTGTCGGCCGGCGACTGTTTCGCCACCTGGAGCGGCGCCCCGGGCGGCGCCGGATGGAGCGGCGGGCTCCCCAAGGGCGGCGGCGTGACGTGGCTCTCCGAAGCGCCGGTCGGCGACCTGAAGGTCCGGCTCGAAGGGGAGGGGACGTTCGGCGTGCGCCTCCGCAGCAAGGCGCAGGCCGACGAGGGGCTGGCCGTGCGGGTGCTCCCGGGCCGCGTGCAGTACGTGCTGCTCCCCGACACGGTCATGGTCGAGCGCGAGGTCGCCACTGCGGGCCCGCACGTGCTCCAGGTCGACCTCAAGGAGCGGCGTGTCCAGGTGCGGTTGGACGGCGCGCTGGTTCTGGGCGGCAGCACGGTCGACCGCTCGGCGGGCACGGTGGCGGTCGAGGTCGGACCGGGCGGCGTGGTCGGGAGCGGCTCGGTCTGCCGGTGATGCCGCGGCGGCGCGCGCCACGCACCGGACCCTGTGGCTCGCCGCGGCCGGTCGCGGCGGGGCGCCCCGATCGCCTCAGATGCCGACGACCCCGAGCACGGCGTCGTCCCCGCTGCGCACCACCACCAGGAGCTGGCCGCCGGTGCTGAGGAAGACGTCGGCGTCGTCGGGGTGGGGCAGCCCGGTCGGCAGCTCGACCTCCAGGAAGCCCGACGTGGTGTCGCCCCAGGCCAGGACCGCGCCCGCACCGCCGGTGTAGACCAGCGCCATCTGGCCCGAAGCCGCGAGGCTCCCGCGCACCGACTCCGCGGGCTGCGCGCGCAGCCATGCGACGTCGCCGCCCTCGTCGACGTAGACGCCGTCGGCCCCGGCCGCGACGACCCGCGCCGAGACCGTCCCCGTCTGGTAGGACTGCACCTCGACCGGCGTGAGCTCGGTGACCACGGCGTCGGTCGCGAGACCGGTGGCGTCGGCGTAGGCGAAGGTCTGCACCCCCACCTCGGCCGAGTTGCCGGCGAGGACCACGCGTTCGGGCACGTCGGCCACACAATTGTCGGCCTCGACGTTGGCGAGGTCGTCGTAGGCGAGGCCGCTCCCCGACAAGAACTCCGTCGGCGAACCGTGGATCCACGACAGGTAGCCGAGGCGGACGTCGCAACCGACCAGGTGCAGGCTCCCGTCGGTGGCTTCGGTCAGCTCCACGTCGAGGAACGGGTGGGTGGTCGGATAGGTGAGGCCCGACCCCGAGAAGTCGCCGGTGGCGGTGTCGTACACGTCGGCGAAGAGGTAGCGCGTGGTGGCGGTGTGGAGGCCGTGCGCCCACACATAGTGGTCGTCGGTCGCCCAGAAGTCGAAGCCGGTCGAGAAGGTGTAGCCGACGCCCCACTCCCAGGTGCTGGTGCCGCCGAGGCCCGCCCACGGGTCGGCCTCGTCGTAGTGGTAGGTGAAGCTCCCGGTGGTGGCCGGCCGCCCGGTGACCGGGTCGGTGTAGGTGTCGGCCAGGAAGCTGACCATCGCGGTGGTGGAGTCGGCGGTGATGCGCGGCCCCTGCAAGCCCGCGGCCCCGGTGGTGTCGAGCGGGTGGAGCCAGAACGTGTCGAGGCCGCCGTCGCAGTCGCCGTCGACGCCGTCGTCGAGGACCTCCATCTGCAGGCTTGACACGGTCGCGTCGGTGTCGTCGCAGTCCAGGCCGCCCGCCGCTTCGATCGGGTCGCCGTCGCCGTCCTGGTCGTAGTCGTCGCCGCCCGCGCAGTCGCCGTCGATGCCGTCGTACCAGGCCTCGACCGCGCCCGGGTGGATGGTCGCGTCGGTGTCGTCGCAGTCGTCGCCGCCGATGTGGTCGGCGAGGTAGCCGTCGTGGTCTTGGTCGTAGTCGCTGTCGCCGGCGCAGTCCTGGTCGATGCCGTCGTACCAGACCTCCTCCGCGCCCGGGTACACGGTGGCGTCGACGTCGACACAATCGACGTCTTCGGTGTAGCCGTCGCCGTCGCGGTCCTTGGGACCGCCCTCACCCGTGTCGTCGGGGCCGGTGTCGTCGGTGCCGCCGGTGTCGTCGGCCTCACCGGTGTCGGCGTCGGCGGTGTCCACCGGCTTCGGACCGGAGTCGTCGAAGTCGTCGGAGCAGGCGAGGAGCGTCAGGAGTGACCACACGCCGGCAACATAGCCGGGTTGGGCCCCGCGCCGCGACCGGCCTCGAAGGCGGCGGGAGCAGGCGCGCGGTGCGGCGGCCGGCCGTGCACCGGCCGGGGCGGTTCAGAACCAGTAGTGGACGGTGACCGCCGGCGCCCCGGAGACCGTGCGCAACGCGAACTCCGACCCCAGGTCGATCTGCAGGCCCCACTCGACGCCCCACCCCAGGTTCTCGAGCCCGAACAGGAAGAACTCGGCCCCCATGGCAGGGAGCACGCGCACCCCGGTCCACGTGGTGTCGTTGACGTAGGCGGCGCCGGCCGCGACGTAGAGCGACAGGTTGTCCTCGGCCACGACGCCGTACAAGAGCCGGCCGCCGGCCACCAGGGCCATCGGCGTGTCGGTCTGGATTTCGGCGCCGGCGTTGAGCTCGACCTGGACGTTGATCTTGGGGTCGCCCGTCGGGAGCGCGTAGCGCGCCGACAACGCGGAGACCGAGCCCAGACCCGCGTGGAAGCCGAAGCCGAAGCGGCCGCGGAGATCGTTGGCGTGAGCGTCCGGGGAGGCCAGAAGGGCGAGCAGGAGCACCGGCATGGCCGGCTGCTATCCCCCGCGGCCGTCGCGTACCACGAGCACGCCGGCCCACGGGGTGCGGCCGTCGACCTCGACCCGCACCCGCTGGAAGGTGACGGTGGGTTCGTGGTAGCCCACCGCGCGCGCGAGGAGGGCCTCGGCACCGAAGGCCCCGTCGAAGGCGGGCTCGGTCCACTGGCGGCGACCCGGCGTGATCACCACGCGGTGCCCCGCGAGCTCGAGGTCCAGGCGTTCGTCGAGGTCGTAGGGGAGGGGCGCGGTGCGCACCGCCGCGCCGCGACCGTCGAGCACGAGGAAGCCGCCGCACGCCGCGAGCGGGTCGATCACCACGCTCCCGTCGCGGTCCACGGCGTACAGGGCGGTGGTGAGCGTGGGGGTGCCGGTGCTGCGGATGTGCGTGAGGACGGCCGCACCGTCCAGGCGTGCGCCTTCGCTGCTGGCGCTCGCGTCCGGGATGTCGAGGAACCCGTCGAGGCGGCCGGGCGCGGGCGGGCAGGCGGTGCCGAGGCCCTCGGCGCGGGCCCGGACGCGCATGGCGTCGCCCTCGACGCGCAGCTCCCACGCGTCACCGGTGCGGTCCAGGGTGTCCAGCGCGCCGTGGACGCCATCGCCGTCGAGCCGGGCCGGCCCGCGGATGGCGCGGTGCGCGAGGGGGGACCCGTCGGGGCGGAGGAGCAGCACGCGCGTGGTGAGCTGGTCGGCGAACAAGCCGGTGTTGCCGACGGTGTACTGCGCCACGAGCACCGCGTCGTCGCGACCGGCGGAGACCAACCACCACGACTCTTGCGCGGGCCGGATGACGAGCCGGGCCACCCCGAGGCCGACGAGCGCAAGCGCGAGCCAGGTGGCTATCCAGCGGACCAACGCCGGTTCTCCAGGAAGATCGGGTTCCACGGCCGCCCGGACTCGACCCCGCGGGCGGCGGCGCACCCGCGGTCGCGACCCGCCAGGGCCCGTTCGCGCAAGCGGTCGTCCGCGCGGTACACGTCGGGGAACTGCGCTTCGAGTTCGAGGATGTCGCCGCGGCACACGCGGCTCTTCCGGCGCGGGGGAACGTTGGTCTCGCGGAGCGTCGTCGCGATGGCGCGCTCGACGAAGGACAACGTGCCGACGCGGCAGCGCTCGGCGTCGGGCGCCGCGAGTGAGGCGCAGTCGCCGAGGTCGGCCGGGGGGTTGCGGTTGAGCGTGAAGTACCACCAGTCGAGCCAGATCTGCTCGACGGGGTCGGGCCCGACCGTCTGCACCTGGCCCCAGAAGTCCACGAGCGCGCGCCCGGTCTCGAGCTCGTCGACCGCGCGCCCGCCGCCCCGGACGGAGCGCTGGATCTCGTAGGTCCACGCGTGGTAGAGGCACTCGTGGTAGTACCGCCCCGCCTGGCCGCAGGCGGTCAGGGCCTCCCAACGATGGCCCGCGCGCGCGTGGCGCTCACCCACCGCGAAGCTGCACTCGGCCCGCCACGCTTCGCTCTGGATGCGGGCGCAGTCTTCGGCCTCGGTGTCGGGACGGGCGCGGAGGACCTCGGTGATGCAGGCGTCGGCGTGTTCGCCGGCGCCTTGGCAGCGGGCGATCGCGACCTCGCGGGGAAGTCCGGGCTCGCTGGCCGCCCGCTGGGCCTCGGCGGCCCCGGGCGCGCACCCCCCGAGGAACATCAGGGCGAACATGGGGGAATCTTCGCGGCGCGGAGCGCGTCGAGCTCGGGGTCGGGGGCGTGGGCCAACAGGGCGGGGAGCGGGCCGCCGACGCAGGGGTAGGTGCCCCGGTCGTGGGCCATCTGGAGGAGGTCGGCGTACTGGGCGAGGCCGGTCTGACGACACGCTTCGGCGTGGGCGGGGTCGGCGGCCCCGGCACAGGCGCCGCGGTCCATCGGGCGGTGCCGGCCGTACCACTCGCGGTACAGCGCCGACCATGGGCGAGGATCGTCGGCGGCGAAGCCGTGACGCACGGCCTCGGCCGCCGCGTCGGCCTCGAACTCGCCGGGGCGGCGATCGCGGAGGAGGGCCGGGAGGGCCGCGGTCCACAGGTGCATCCGACAGTCATCCACCCACGGCCCCGCGTCGGCGCAGCGCGCCGGGTCGCCGCGGGCCT
Source organism: Pseudomonadota bacterium (assembly GCA_005776735.1). Classification (GTDB taxonomy): domain Bacteria; phylum Myxococcota_A; class UBA796; order UBA796; family SXON01; genus SXON01. The sequence goes on along the minus strand of SXOM01000037.1, from coordinate 1,926 downwards.
CGGCGTCGCGGAAGGCACACTCCGCGCGGGCTCGTTCGCCCACGATGGGGTCGCACTGGCCGAGCTGCACGCGGCACTCGTCCGCGAGCGCGACGTCGGCGATGCCGCTGCAGTCGCCCGAAGCGAGGCCGGCACGGTACGCGCTGGCGCGGTCGGTCCCACACCCCCCGAGCGTCGCCGCGAGCACCCCCACGGCCGCCGACGCCGGCCGCGTCACGGGGCCACGGTGTCCACGACGTAGAACTCGGGCTCCCCGTCGTCACGGATGGCCCACACCTCGATGGGCCCCGTGGTCTCCTCGGTGTCGGCGTCGTAGTCGAGCTCGCCGGAGGCGCCCACGACGTCGAGCCCCGTGCCCGCCGCGAAGCTCGCCTGCGCCTGGTTCCACGCGACCGGCCCGAGCTCGACGGACTCGCCCGCGGGGTCGGAGATGTGGCGCAGACCTTCGGCGGCGGCCTGCCCGGTGAGCGCACCTTCGTTGGAGAGCGCCCAGGCCGCCCCGTACAGCGTGAGCCACGCCGCGTCGTAGGCGTAGGCCGAGTACGACGAGTCGCCGGCCGACTGCCCGTCGTAGACACCGGCGTAGGCCGCCGCGAAGGCGTCGTACTGATCGCCGGAAGGCACCGCGGGGGAGGTGCCGGCGATGTTGGGCCACAGGTCGTGCGCGTCGGTCGACTCGGTGCCGGCGAGCAGCTCGGCGTCCCGCGCCGCGTCGGCCAGGAAGATCGGCGTGTCGGGCACGTCGCCGTCGGCGGCCACGCTGTTGAGGAACGACACGACGTCGGGAAGGTCGCTCGAGATGAAGACGATGGCGTCGTACGCGGGGTTGGCCGCCGAGCTGGCCGCGCTCGCGCGCTGGGTGTCGTTCTCGTACGGGAACCGTTCGGCCACCCGCTCGGCGCCGGCCCATTCGTCGACGAAGACCTCGGCCAGGCCTTCGCCGTAGGGCCCGGTCTGGTACACCAACGCCACGCGCTGCGCGCCCGTGCCGAGCGCGGTGCGGACCAGGTCGGCGAGCACCGCCCCCTGCAACGAGTCGGGCGGCGCGGTGCGCCACAGGCGGCCGGCCCCGCCGGCGGGCCGATCCGGCGCGTCGAGCCAGGTGAGCGCCGGGCTCGTGGCCGAAGGGGACACCATGAGCGGCGCGCCCTCGACCCCGTTGTAGACCGCTTCGGTGACGCCCGAGGTCGCGGGCCCGATGATGGCGAAGGCGCCGAGGTCGACGAGGTGGTTGGCCATCGCCACCGCGGCCTCGTCGGAGGTGGCCGCGTCGAGCGCCGGGTCCTCCTCGTAGCTGCACTGGATGAGCCCGACCGTGCGCCCGTCGACGCCGTCGCTCTCGTCGGCCTGCTTCACCGCGAGGCGGGACGCCTGCCGTTCGGGGATGTCGGTGGTGTGGTCGTAGAGGCTGCCGACCAGCAACAGGTCGCCATACCGGTCGGGCCTCTCCCGCAGGTCGACGGGCCAGGTCTCGTCGCAGCGCGGCTCGGCTGGGACCTCGACACAGTAGCCCTCGGCCCCGCAGGTGTGGCCGAAGCCGAACGCCTCGCGGCACTGGGTCGCGGCGTCGCACGGGGCCCACGCGGTGACCCCTGCGCTGCAGCCGAGGAGGAGCCAGAGCATCAGAAGCGGCCCTCCACCACCACGAAGCCGGGGCCGGCGACCAGTCCGGTGTCGCCGACGATCGCCAACGTGACCCCGGCGCCGATGCCCGCCAGGCCGAGGCCCAGGAGCAGGTCGGCCGCGAGCGCGGTGCTGTCTTCGGTCGCGAGCGACTCGGCGGCCGCGGACGAACAGCGCAGCACGCCGCCGCCGTCGGGCGCGCAGCCGGCCGCCGCCTCGTCGTGCGCGGAGAGGGACACCAGCCCGAGGACGCCCGCCGCCCCGAGCGCGAGGACCCCCCCGCCGCCGACCGCGAGCGGGAGC
>SXOM01000286.1 GCA_005776735.1 Pseudomonadota bacterium | reverse complement strand
GGTCGCGGCGTGGCGCCCGGTTAGGCCGCGCCCATGGGACTGGACGACCTCGCCGCCGTGGACGCCGCCACGCTGGGAACCGGCCTACCGCCGGCGCATGCCCGCGCCGCGTGGGCAACCGCGATCGACGGGGCGCGCCGGGTCGACCTGGGCCGGACGCTCCCGGGCACGCCGCCGCGCACCGTGGTCATCGTCGCCAGCGCCAACGTCTTCACCGCGCCGATCGAGTGGGCGTGGGCGCTCGGCGGCCGCGGCGTCCGGGTGATCCTGAAGTCCGCACGGGGCCTCGCCGCGGTGGGCGAAGCGCTCGCCCGGACGCTCCCGCACGTCGAGGCGCACGATTGGCGCGGCGGAGACCTCGACGCCGAGGCGGCCGCGCTGGCGGGGTGCGACGCCGTGATGGTCTTCGGGACCACCGAGACGATCGCGGCGATCCGGGCGCGCTCCCCGGCCCCGGTCCTGGGCTTCGGGCCGCGTTTCGGCGTGGCGGTGCTCCCCGATCTCGAGGCGCCCGTGGCCGCGGGGATCGCCGAAGACCACGCCCTGTACGACGGGCGGGGGTGCATGTCGCCGGCCGGGGTGTTCGTGCCCCCCGGACCGATGGGGCCGCTCCTCGATGCCCTCGAGACCTGCGACGTGCGCCTCCCCGCCGGGTCGTTCGAGCCCGCCGACGCCCAAGCGCGACGTACCCTCGCCACGCTGGCGTCCGCGGTCGGCCGCGCCCACACGGTCGGGAGCTGGCTCGTCGTGGAGCTCCCCGGCGCCCACTTCCGCCCCCGGGGGCTGCCGCGCACCGTGTGTGTGTACCCGCGCGCTGCGCTCGCGCCCGCGGTGCGCCCGTTCGCCGACGAGCTCGGTACCGTCGCGCTCGTCGGGGTCGAGGAGGGCGACGTGCGCCGCCATCCCGCGCTGGCCGCCGAGCTTGGGCTCGACCTGGACCACCCCGCACGGGTGTGCGCCGTCGGCCGCGCCCAGCACCCTCCCGGCGACCGGGCGCTGCACGACGGGGCCGACGTCCTCGCCGCCTTGTGGGCCGCCGGCGCGTGATACCGGGGCGGGTGCCCATCCGCCAGCAGATCGGCCTGCTGCTCCTGATTGCCACGCTCAACGTGGTGGTCTTGTCGTCAGGGGGCCTCGTGCTGCTCGGCGCGCTCAACGAGGGCGAAGGCGCCCGCGAAGCGTGGCGTGCGCAGCTCGGTACGTACATGCCGGCGCTCACGATCTGGCTGGTCCTCACCAGCGCCGCGTCGCTCACGCTCGCGGTGGGGCTGCGCTCGCGGCTCAGCGCGCCGCTCGAGGCGCTGCGCGAAGCCGCCGAAGCGGTGGCGGCGGGCGACGTGGCCGCGCCCACGGTCACCCTCGCCCACGCCGCGCCGGAGATCCAGGCGTTGGCCCGCTCCACCGAGCGCGCCCGTGAGCGGCTCACCGAGACCATCGAAGCGCTCGACCAGCGGAACCGCCAGATCTCCACGATGCTCGGCCAGCTGGCCGACGCGGTGTTCCTGGTCGCCCCCGAAGGACAGGTCATCGAGGCCAACCTCGCCGCCCAGGCGCTGTTGGCGTCGATCTCCCGCGCCTGGCCCGCCGACCTGTCGTTGGCCTCGGTGCTGCCCGAGCTCGAGCTCGACCACGGCGGCGTCGGCGAGGTCGAGGTCGAGCGGAAGCTCGCCGGCCGGCTGCGCACGTTCATCGCGTCGGTCCGACAGGTCCCGCCGGCCCACCGTCGCACCGGTGGGGGCTGGGTGGTGGTCCTGCGCGACGTCACCTCCGAGCGCGAGGCCGAGCGCACCAAGCGCGAGTTCATCTCGGTGGTCACCCACGAGCTCAAGACCCCCCTGGTCACGATCGAGGGGTTCACCAAGCTCTTGTTGATGAAGAAGGCCGGCGAGCTCACCCCGCGCCAGCACACCTGGGTGGAGAACATCCGCGAGCAGGGCCAGGTCCTCCTCGGGATGGTCAGCAACCTGCTCGACGTGTCGCGGCTCGACGGCGGCAACCTCACCATCGACGTCCGCCCCGTCCCGGCCGACGGGCTGATGGCCCGCTGGGAGGCCACCTGGCGGCCCGTCGTCGAACACCGCGGGTTCGAGTTCGAGGCGTCGTTGCCACCCACGCGCGCGCGCCTTCGCGTCGACGAACACCGGCTCGACCAGGTGATCGGCAACCTCTTCAACAACGCGATGAAGTTCACCCCGATGCCGGGGCGCATCGGGCTGGCGCTCCTCGACGAAGGCGCCGAGCTGTGCATCGCGGTGTGGGACTCCGGGCGGGGGATCCCGGCCGACGCCGTCCCCCGGCTCTTCGAGAAGTTCTACCAGGTCGAGAAGGGCGACACCCGCATCGCGGGCGGCGCCGGCCTCGGCCTGTACATCGTGCACGAGCTGATCACCGCGCAGGGCGGCCGGATCAGCGTACACTCGCGCGAAGGAGCGGGCAGCCGCTTCGAGATCCGGTTCCCCGTCCACGATCGGGAGAGGTCAGATGCGTAAGAAGCTCGGTGAAGTGATGGTGGAGCTCGGCAGCGTGGGCCCCGAACAGGTCGACGCGGCGTTGGCGGAGCAGGCAGCGCGGCGCGGGCGGCTCCTGGGCCGGGTGCTCGTCGAGTCGGGGGCGACCGACGACGTCGCCGTGGCCCAGGCGTTGTCGCGCCAGCTCGGCCTGCCCTACGTCGACCCCCTCACCCGCACGGTCGACGCCAACCTCATCTGGAAGCTCGCGCGCAAGCTCGCCGAGCGCCACAAGGCCCTCCCCATCGAGAAGAGCGGCCGCATGGTCCACGTGGTCATGGCCGACCCGCGCGACTCCGGCGCCATCCGCGACCTCGAGTTCGCGATGGGCATGTCGGTCAAGGCGATGGTGGGCCCCGAGAGCGCCATCCTGCGCGCCATCCACCGCCACTACGACCTGGAGCCGCAAGCGCAGCGCCTCCTGGCCGACGTCCCGAAGGAGTACCGGGCCCCGGTCACCTCGCCGGTCACCCTCGAGCTCGACGGCGCCAGCATCGAGAAGCACCTCCAGAAGGGCGGCAACGCCTACATCGAGATGCTCAACTTCCTGCTGGTCAACGCGATCGAGCGCGGCGCGTCCGACATCCACATGGAGCCCGAACCGACCGGCCTGCGGGTGCGCTTCCGCATCGACGGGCTCCTCCGCGAGGTGCTCCAGCTCCCCACCTGGGCGGCGCAGCCGGTCGCCACGCGGGTCAAGGTCGTCGGCCGCATGGACGTGACCGAGCACCGCCGCCCGCAGGACGGGCGCGCCACCGCCGAGCTCGGGCGCCGCTCGGTCGACCTGCGGCTCTCCACCGTCCCGTCCCGCTTCGGCGAGGCCATCGTGATCCGGGTGCTCGACAGCCGCACCCTGAAGGTCGATCTGGGCGCGCTCGGGTGGAACCCGAAGGGCCTCTCCTCCTTCTTCCACCTCGTGTCGCAGCCCCAGGGGCTCATCCTCGTGGTCGGCCCGACGGGGAGCGGCAAGACCACCACGCTGTACGCGTGCATCAACCGCCTCCGCGGCGAGTCGGCGTCGATCGTCACCGTCGAGGACCCCATCGAGCACACGGTCACCGGGGTGCGGCAGGTCCAGGTCGACGAGCGCGCTGGGCTCACGTTCGCGAGCATCGCCCGGTCGGTCTTGCGTCAGGACCCCAACGTGCTGGTGATCGGCGAGATCCGCGACCCCGAGAGCGCGGCGGCGGCCATCGACGCCTCGACCACCGGGCACCTCGTCCTCTCGACGATGCACACCGGCAACAGCGTGGCCGCGGTCACCCGGCTCCGCGACCTCGAAGTGCCCAACTACCTCGCCGGCCACGCGCTCCTGGGCGTCGTGGCGCAGCGGCTGGTCCGGAAGGTCTGCCCCGAGTGCTCCACGTCGGCGACGCCGGGGGCCGAGGACTGGCAGCGCCTCGGCCTGGCCCCGCGCGACCTCGGCCCCAAGGTACGCGCGGCCGGCCCTGGCTGCCCGACCTGCCTGTACACCGGCTACAACGGCCGGGTCGGGGTGTTCGAGATCTTGCGCATGACCGAGAGCATTCGCGCGGTGGTGCTCGCGGGCGGCAACGAGTCCGAGCTGTGGCGTGAAGCGCGCAAGGCCGGGTTCACCTCGATGATGGAGGATGCCCTCGCGAAGATCCGCGAGGGGCTCACCACCATGGAGGAGGTCGCGCGACTGGTGCCGGCCGACGTCTGGAGCACCCCGGCCCCCGAAGAGGCGGCGCCCGCACCGGAAACCACGCCCGCCCCGGCGTCGGCCGCGCCGCTCCGCGCGCGCCCGCTGGTGCTCGTGGTCGACGACGCCCCGGAGATCCGCAACCTCATCGAAGCGACGTTGGAGGACCAGTACGACCTGGTCTTCGCCGCCGACGGGGTCGAGGCCCTCGAGCAGGTCGAGCGCCACTCCCCCGACCTCGTCGCCCTGGACGTGATGATGCCGCGGATGAGCGGCTACGAGGTGTGCAAACGCCTGAAGGAGGCCCCGGCCACCGCCGAGCTCCCGGTGCTCATCCTCAGCGCACGCGGCGACTCCACGCACATCAAGGAAGGTTTCCACGTGGGCGCCGACGACTACCTCCCCAAACCGTTCGACCCCGAGGAGATGGAGCTGCGCGTCAAGGCGCTCCTCCGCCGCTCGGGGCGCCTGCCCCGCGCCTGACCCTGGAGCCGTGATGGTCCCGCTGCTGCCGCTGTTCTTCACCGCCGCCCTCGGCCAGGACGAGAACGTCCCCGCCCCCGCGCCGGTCTTCCCCCCGTCGGTCATCTGCACCGGGACCGAGCCGTTCTGGAGCGTGGTCGTCAAGGACGGGACCGCCTCCGCCGCGACGCCCGACCGGCCGACCGCCCCGACGGTGGCGATCTCGGTCACCGCGACCGCCCACGGCGACGCGTTCCTGGTCACGCCCAAGGGCAAGGGGGCCGGCTTCCGCTGGCTCACCCTCCGCGCCGGCGCCTGCACCGACGACGCCTCGGGCGCCGTCCACCCCTACTCTGCCCTCGCCCTGAGCGCAGAGGCCGGGTTCGTGACCGGCTGCTGCCGCAAGTCGGGCTAGTCGCGGGTGGAGATCGCCGCGCACGACCTGGTGCGGACCTTTCCGCTCCAGGAGCGCTCCCGTGGCCTCGGCGGGGCCCTGCGCGACCTGGTCCGCCCCCCCCAGGGCGAGCGCCGGGCGGTCGACGGCGTGAGCTTCCACGTCGCGCCCGGCGAGGCCATCGCGCTCATCGGCCCCAACGGTGCCGGAAAGTCCACGACCGTGAAGCTGTTGTGCGGGGTCCTGCACCCCACCTCGGGCCGGCTCACGGTCGGCGGCCGGGTGCCCTGGGACGACCGGGCGGCCCACGCCCGCCGGCTCGGCGTCGTGTTCGGACAACGTACGCAGCTCTGGTGGGACCTCGCCGTGATCGAGGCGTTCGATCTGCTCGCCGCGATGTACGGCGTGCCCGCCGGGGTGGCCAAGACCCGGTTGGATCACTTCGACGCCGTCCTCGGCATCGGCCCCTTGCTCCGCACCCCGGTGCGGCAGCTCTCCCTGGGCGAGCGGATGCGGTGCGAGCTCGCCGCCGCACTTCTGCACGCCCCGCCGCTCCTGATCCTCGACGAGCCCACGATCGGCCTCGATGTCGCCGTGAAGCTGCGGCTGCGCACCTTCCTCGCCGAGCTCCGCGACGCCGGCGACACCACCATCGTGCTCACCACCCACGACCTCGGCGACGTCCGGGCGTTGTGCCCGCGGGTGCTCCTGCTCGCCGGTGGCCGCCTCCTGCACGACGGGCCGCTGGACGAGCTCGCCGCGCGCCTCGGCGGGCGACACATCGTCCGTGTATCACTGCGCGACACACCCACCGCGGCCCAGCTCGCGGCGCTCCCCACCGCCGAGCTGGGCGGCCCCAACGAGCTCGCCGTCGCGGTAGGCCCGGACGAGCGCGTGGCCGACGTGGTCCGGGCGCTCCTCGCCGAGCTCGACGTCGTCGACCTGCGGATCGAAGACCCGCCCATCGAAGGGTTGGTGGCCCGATACTATGAGACACCCCGGTGAATGTATCGGCGCTGTCGAAGAGCCTGGGCGCCGCGTGGCGCATCGGTTTCCGCCACCACCTCGCCTACCCGAGCGAGGTGCTCATCCAGCTCGTCGCCGCCTGCCTCATCGCGGGGCTCAACGCCGCGTTGTGGTCGAACGTCGCCGACGCCGGCGCGCCGGTGGCCGGCATCGGGGCGCAGGCGCTCGGGGCCGAGGTCCTGGTCGCGTGGGCAGGGATCGGGGCCATCGCCACCCGCGTCCACGAGGACCTCGGCGAACGGTTCCGCGACGGCCAGATCGCCGCCGACCTGGTTCGGCCCGTCCCCCTCCCGGCGCTCATCTACGCCCGCGACCTCGGGCGGGCCTGCGCCGCGTTCGGAGTCCAGGCGCTCCCGCTCCTCACCGTCTCGGCGTGGTTGGCGCCGCTGGGGCTCACGGCGGGACCGGGGCGCTGGGCGGGTTGGGCGGCGGCCCTCTTCATCGCGCACGTCGTCAACGTGGCGGTGAGCTTCCTGCTCGGGCTCGCCGCGTTCCGGGTCGGGAGCGTCGTGGGGCTCGGCTACCTCAAGGCCACGCTGGTGTCGCTCTTCGCCGGGGCGCTCCTTCCCCCCGACCTGCTCGGGCCCACGCTCGGGGCCATCGCCCGCCTGCTCCCGTTCCACCTGCTCGGGAGCACGCCGGCCCGGGTGTTGCTCGGTCGCGGCGACCTGACGGCGCTGCTCCTCGAGGGGTCGGCGTGGGCCGTGGGATTGTGGCTGTTCGGCATATTCATGTGGTCGAGGGTTGCTCGAACGTTCACCCTCCAGGGTGGCTGACGTGCGCGCGCTCCTGGCCCAACGCCTCAAGACCCGGCTCGCCTACCGGGGCGACCTCGTGGCCGGCCTGCTCAGCGGCACGCTCCTGGCGGTGGTCGGCCCGGTCTTCCTCGGCGCGCTCTTCCAGCACGTGGGGTCACTCGGCGGGTGGACGGCGCCCGAGGTGCTCTTCGTGTGGGGGTATGCCGACACCGTCTCCGGCCTCTTCTACATCGTCTTCCAGGGGTTGTACTCCCTGAACCGGCGCTACATCCTCGGCGGCGAGCTGGACCGCCTGCTCGTCCGCCCGGTCGACCCCTACGTGCAGTTACTCGCCGACAACCTCGCGATCGAGGAGGTGCCGACGGTGGTGCTGGGCCTCGTGGTGATGGGGCTGGCCGTGGTGTGGGGCCTGCCGCTCCCGTCGGCGGGCCGCCTGGTTCTGCTGCCGCTGTGGCTGGCGTTCAGCCTGGCGGCGCTCGGCGGCATCGTCACCGCGGTCGCGAGCCTGGGCTTTCACCTGCACCATCGCGGGACCGCGATCGGGCTGGTCATGCAGCTCACCACCTTTGTCCGCTACCCCCTCGACCTGTTCGCCGACCCGCTGCGATGGCTGCTCACGACGGCGCTCCCGTTCGGCTTCGCCGGCTTCTACGGTGCGGCGTTCTTCTTGCCGCGGCCCGAGTTCACCACGCTGTCCGTACTCACCGGCCCCGTCGGCGCGGCCAGCCTTGCGCTCGGGTACGTGGCGTGGCGGTTCGGCCTGGCCCGCTACACGTCCGCAGGCGGGTAGGGGTCCGCGCCGCGGCCGGCCGCCGGGTCGCGGCCGGGTCCGGTGCGCGGCCCGGCGCCGGGTCGAGGGTGGCGCGAGCCGCG
>SXOM01000036.1 GCA_005776735.1 Pseudomonadota bacterium | reverse complement strand
GGGCGCCGGGGCGCCGCCGGCACGGAGCACCCGGGGGTCGTCCGGCAGGGCGTCAGCGAGGCTGGCCCCCTGCGCGAGGCCACGCCCGAGGCGCCACACGAGGTCGTCGGCTGCCCCCACGATGCCGGCGTCGGCGCGCAGATCGGCGAGCACCCCGTCGGGGCACGCGGAGAAGCCGGCGCCGCCGAGCAGCACCGGCAGCGAGCGGTCGCGCGCGAGCGCGACCAGCGGGCGGATCGCGGGCAGGTAGTCGGTCGTGTCGAGGGGGCGGGCGCCGGTCGAGGAGCGCACCACCAGCGCGTCGTCCAGGTTGCGCACCGAGTACCCGACGAGCGTGGGTCGCCAGGCGTCGAGCGCGGTGTGGAGCGCCGCGCGGGCGCCGGGCACCTGGAACGGCGACACGATGCGCACGTCGCAGCCGGCGAGGCGAAACGCCTGCGCCACGCGCTCGGCGCCGTACGGCGGCACCGGTGCGGCGGTGACGGCGGGGTTGGCGTAGACCAGCAGAACCCGAGGAGGCATGCGCCGGTGTAGCGCGTGACCGGTGAGATAACCTCCGGCGATGGACGTTCCGTACCCCCCGACCCCGCCGACCGTGCCCAGCGATCTCACGGTTCCGACGCCCGCCTACAAGCGGCACGTGGTCGCCGCCGTCGCCGCCCTGCTCGGCTTCTTGGGGCTGTACCTCGGCCTGATGTACTGGTTCGGTCACACCGCATGGGTGCTCGTGCGCACCGGCCTGGCCGGCGAGGTGTGGGCCTTCTTCGCGGCCGCACCCGCGGTCTTCCTCTTTGCGTTCATGGCCAAGGGCCTGTTCTTCCTCCGCCGGCAGGCGCTCGACGGCGAGGGCGAGGTCAAGCGTGAGGACGAACCGGCGCTCTTCGCGTTCATCGACCGCCTCGCCGACGAGGTCGGCGCTCCGCGACCCCACCGCGTCTTCCTGAGCGCCCGCGTGAACGCGGCCGTGTTCTACGACGTGTCGTTCTGGAACCTCGTGGTCCCCTCCAAGAAGAACCTCGAGCTCGGGCTGGGCCTGGTCAACGTGCTCACGATGGACGAGCTCAAGGCGGTGCTCGCCCACGAGCTCGGTCACTTCGCGCAGCGGTCGATGGCGGTCGGCACGTGGGTGTACACCGGGGGCCGCGCGGTGAGCGCGATCGTCGGCAACCGGGACGGGTTCGACAAGTTCCTCGACGTCCTGTCGCGGATCGACCTCCGGGTGGCGTGGATCGGCTGGATCTTGCGGTTGGTGGTGTGGTCGGTGCGCGTGCTCCTGGAGACGGGGTTTCGCCTCTTGACCCTGGTCGAGCGGGCGCTGAGTCGGGAGATGGAGTTCCAGGCCGACCTCGTCGCCGCGTCGGTCACCGGGAGCGACAGCCTCATCCACGCGCTCAAGCGCCTCGGCCCCGCCGACGACGCGCTCGACCGCGCCATCGGGTTCTCGATGGCCGAAGCCCACGGCGGACGTCGTGTCCGCGATGTCTTCGACATCCAAGGTCGCATGCTCGGCGAGCTGCGCCGCGTGCTCGACGATCCGCACCTCGGCGAGGTGCCGCCGTCGCCCGCCGGGGGCCGTGGCGAGCAGCGGATCTTTTCGCAGGAGGTCGCCGAGGCGCCCCGGATGTGGGCCAGCCACCCGCCCAACCACGAGCGCGAAGCCAACGCCAAGCGGCGGTACGTCGCGTCGGTGACCGACCGGCGCTCGTCGTGGAGCCTGTTCCGCGACCCGGAGGCCACGCGCCGGGCGTGGACCGACCGCCTGTACGGCCAGCTCTTCGCCGAAGCGAAGGACAAGCCGGCCGTCGCCCCCGAAGCGACGCGCGTCGAGCTCGAGCGCCTGTGGCGACGCGCCCGCTACGAGACCGAGTACCGGGGCGTGTACGTGGGCCGGAGCGTGGTGACCGATCTCGCCACCCCCCGTGAGCTGTACGGTCCGGCCCCCGCCGACCTGCGCGCCGCCGCCGGCGACCTGTACCCCGAGTCGCTGGTGGAGACGCTGAAGGCCTGGAAGGCGGCCGAGCAGCACGCGGCGCAGCTCAAGGCGCTGCGCGACGGCATCCTGACCGCGCCGGGAGGGGTCATCCGGTACCAGGGCCGCGACCTGCCGCGGCGGGAGCTGGCCGCGGTGCTCGAAGCGGTCGAGACCGAGCGGCGCGCCCTCCGGAGCCGCTTGCGCGAGCACGACCAGCGCGTGCGCAGCGTGCACGTCGCGATGGCCGAGCAGCTCGGCGGCGGCTGGGCCGCGTACCTGCGCGGCTGCCTCGCGGTGGTGCACTACGCCGAGCACACGTCGGTCGATCTGAGCGACGCCGCGCAGGTGCTCAACGAGACCTTCCGTGTGGTGGTCGCCGATGGCAACGTGTCGGAGGCGGAGATGAAGCGCCTCCTCGACGCGTGCCACGCCGAGCACAAGGCGCTGGTGGCCATCTACGGGCGCGCCGCCGAGGTCGAGCTGCCCCCGGCCGCGCTCGGGTACCTCCGTGTGAAGAGTTGGCAGGGCGAGCTCGCCGAAGAGTTGAAGCTCGGGCCGCCGACCCGCGAAGGCCTCGCCAACAACTGGCTCCAGGCCGCGGACACGTGGGTGCGCGCCGCGGACGGGGCCCTCGACCGGGCTGGCGGCGCCTGCCTGGACGCGCTGGTGGAGGCCGAGGCCCAGGTGCGGGCGGCGTTCCTGGCCGGCACGCCGCTCGAAGCGGCGCCGCCGCCTCCGAAGGCGCCGAGCGTCTACACCACGCTGATCCCGGGCGAAGAGCGTGCGCGCCCGAAGCTCGGGTGGTGGGACCGGTTCCAGATCGCCGACGGCGTCGGCCACGGGGCGCTGCGGCTCGGCGCGAGCGCGATGATCCTCGCGCCGGCCGCGTGGGTGACGTGGGGCCTCGGGTCGGCGCACGTGAGCGTCTACAACGGGCTCGGCGTCGCGGTCGACGTCCACCTGGGCGACACCCGCGCGCGGGTTTCGCCCGGCGGCCACGCGCGGGTGAGCGTGCCGAGCGACACGCCGATGACCATCCGGACCAAGCTCGTGGAGGGCGGTACGGTGGTGGAGGAGTTCACCGCGAACGCCGACACACCGGCCGCGGACTACGTCTACAACGTCGCCGGCGCCGAAGCGTTCGCCGAGACCTGGATCGCCTACGGCAACATCAGCACCCCCGAGCCGCGCAAGCTCGGCGCGTCACGCTGGTTCCTCGCCGACGAAGACTACGTCGGGCAGGAGCCGCCGACCTCGATCGAGGCCAAGCATGCGGAGCGTCGGAGCACGCTCATCGGCGTCTCCGACTACGGGGTCGCCGCCACGCTCGAGTACGCCGGTGAAGACGCCCCCGCCGTGGCGCGGGCGCACGTGCGGTGGGACCCGGCCGAGACCGGGGAGTTCAGCGAGTGGGTGGCGGTCGGGAAGGGCCTCGGGCTCGACCTGGTGGCCGACATCGACGCGCGGATCGCGGCAGAGGGGACCCGCGTCGAGCTCGGGCGCGCGCGCCAGGACCTCGGCGGCCCCGACGCGTGCGCGGAGGACCAGGCGGCCGCCGCGGCCGCCCCCGACGACCCCGACAAGCTCTACCTCGCCCTCCGGTGTCGTACGGGCACCACCGACGCGGAGTGGACCGCCGCCCAGGTGCGCTGTCCGGACCACGCGTGGTTGCGATGGGCGACCGGCTGGGCCGCCGCCGAAGTGCGCGACTGGCCCCGGTCGGCCGCGCTCCTCGCGGCGCCGCCGCCCGCCACGGGCTCGTTCGGCCTCTACACGCGCCTGCGCTCGATGCGCATGGCGGGCGCCGAGCTCCCGATGCAGCTCGCGGTGGCCCGGCTCATCGAAGACGGCGCCACCCACGTCCGCATGCTCGAGGTCGAGGCCGACCCCGAAACGCCGATCGCCGTCGACGACCCCAACCGCACCGTGCTCCTGCGCCTCGCGGGCCACATGCAGGACTACGCGGCGTTGCCCGACCACGACGCCCAGAGCCGGTGGGCGGTGGCCTGCGACCCGGCCGCCCGCCCCGAAGACCTCGACGCCGCCTGGGCGGCCGGCCCGCCCCGGCCGGACAGCTTCGGCTACCTGTGCTGGTTGGTGCGCCGCGCCGAAACCGGCGAGCTGAAGCCGGAGGACGTGCCGCCTCGCGCGTCGCTGAGCCCGGACCTCGACGGGCTGCTCGCGGACGTGCTGACCGCCGCACCCGCTGACCTCGTCGGCCTCGTCGAGGCCCGACTCGTGCGCCCGATGGACACCCGCGCGCGCGCCGACCTGCTGCTGGTGGCGAGCACCCGCCTCGGCGCCGCGGCACCCGAAGCGTGGCGCGCCGAAGCGCGCGGTGCGCTGCTGCCGTGGGAGCGCTGGACCGTCCGCTGACTCACCCGGGTCGCCGCGTCTTGCCCGGCCCACCCGACGCTCAGTGCGGTGCGCGAAGCGTCGCCGACCCGGTGCCCTTCTCGAGGTCCACGCAGTAGGTGTAGGTGGCCGCGCCCGCCAGGGGCGTGATGTCGGCGCCGATCGTCGCCCACGCGGCGGTACCGCCGCCCCGCCCGAGGACCGTGCGCGCGGCGGGCTCCTTGATCGGCTTGCCGGCGGCGTCGCGTTGACGGACGAACGCGCGGGCGCCCTTCGCCGCCACGCCGTCGAGCTTCCACTCCGCCTCGACCCGGGTGGCCCCGGAGAGCGGCTCCGGGTCATGGCAGGCGGTGACCGTCTGGTCGGCCAGGGCCTCGATCGTGAGGTCCGCGCCGGACAACTTCGCGACCTGGCGGGCCTTCTCCCGCGGCGCCACCGTCCACCCGCCGAGCTTGTTCTCGCGGGCCTTGCCGCCCTTGGGGGCTTTGCCCGCCTTGCCCGCCTTGCCGACCTTGCCCTCGGCCTCGTCGCCTTCTTCGTCGTCCGTGGCGTCCGCCGCTTCGCCGGCGTCCGGCGCGGGCGCCGCCTCGACCGGGGCGGCGGGCGTCACGGCGGGGAGGACCGCCGCCACCGGCGCCTGCGGGGCGTGGGTCCACGCCCAGGCCGCGATGCCGCCGAGCACCACCGCGGCCGCGAGCACCGGGAACAACCACGGCGGGGCCCCGCTCGGCAGCGGCGAGCGCGCCGCGAAGACCGCGACCGCTTCGCCTTCGGGCAGGCCCGCCCACCCGTGCGTGCACGTGCCGCGACCGTCGACGATCCAGGTGTGGGTGCCCCGGATGCCCAGGCTCGCGGCGAGCGCCCCCCCGACGTCGACGAGCACCGCGACACCGGCGGGCGCCTCGACCGACACCGGAACGACCGCCACCGCCCGGAAGGACGGGTGGCGGTCCCGCAGCTCGGCCAGCTCGGCCACGTGAGCGGCGGAGTCGGTGAAGGTGACAAGGGTCCAGGCGCCGGGGGTGTGCGGGAGCGACATCGGCCGAGGCTATGTCGCCCGCACGTCGCGGTAAAGGTGCGCGCGCCGGCCTCGCGCCTCACGGCGCGGGGGGCACGATCTCGAACTGCACACGACGGTTGCGGGCCCGGCCGGCCTCGGAGTCGTTGGTCGACACCGGCCGCGAGGTGCCGTACCCGCGCGCTTCGACCCGCGCCGGCTCCACCCCGCGACGGACGAGGAAGGCGCGGACGGCTTCGGCGCGCCGCTGCGACAGGTCGAGGTTGTACACCTCGGCGCCGCGGTTGTCGGTGTGGCCCTGCACCTCGAGGCGGGTGATCTCCGGGTGGAGCAACAACGTCGACGCCACCTGCTCCAAGAGCGCGTAGCTGGACTCCTCGATGTCCGCCTTGTCGAAGGCGAAGCGCACCTGCTCGCGGATCACCACGCTGGTGCGGGTGACCTCCACCTTCTCCGCGGCCAGGACCGCGTCGATGCGGATGGCGACGACCCCCGCCGGCACCTCGACGTCCCGACGCCACGGGCCGTACCCGGGCGCCGACGCGACGACCTGCCAGGCGCCCGGCCCCAGCACGAACCGGGCACCTTCGGTGCCCGAGCGCAGCGGCACCACGCGACCCGGACCGAACGCGCGGACCTCGGCGTCTACCGAGTTTCCGGCGTCGTCGTGCACCCGCACCTCGACCGCGCGGGGCACCCAGTCCAGCCGGAGGCGCCGGGTCTGCACACCGGAGCCGAGGTCGACGACCTCGGTGGCGCCGTCGCGGTGGCCCGGCGCGCGCGCGGCCAGTCGGACCGGCCGCCGCGGGCGCCCTTCGAGCAGCGCAACCCCGGTTGGGCCGAGCGCCTGGTCGGCGCCGTCGACCGCCAGGGTGGCCCCCGGTACGGGCCGCCCGGCGGGGTCGATCACCTCGACCAACAGCGCGGCCTTCTCCGCGCTCGGCGGCCGCAACGTGAGGTCGACCCGCAGCGGCTCCTTCGACTTCTTCACGTCCACGTCGCGCTCGGCGATCCCCAGCCGCTCGGAGACGGCCACCAGCGTCCACGGCCCCGGCTCGAGGAGCAGCTCGCGCGCGCCGGCCGCGTCGACGGGCACGGGCGGGAGCACGTCGGCGCCGTACCCACGCACCAACGCGTCGGTGGCGGGGCCGTCGGGGCCGGTCGCGCGCAGGTCGACCCGCCGCGCGAGCGCGTCGAGCTTTACCTCCAGCTCGGTGCGCCCTCCCCCGAGCTGGATGGTCTGGGTGCGGGGCTTCATGCCTTCCGCTTCGACGACGAGCTCGTGCTTGCCCGCGCCGAGCCCGCCGAGCTCCGCCAAGCCGCCCGAGGCCGTGGTGCCGACGGCGCGGCGGTCGAACGTCAGCGCCGCGCCGGCCAGCGGTCGCCGCGCGTCATCGAGCACGCGCACGACGAGCGTGGCGTCGCCGTCGGCGCTCAACAGGCCGGCTGCCACGTCGACGAGGGTCACGTCGTCCGGAGTGACCACGACTTCGCGCTCCTGGACGCCGTAGGTCGCCGAGGCGATCGCGACGGTCCACCGCCCCGGCGCGAGCTCGAACCAGGCCTCCCCGTCCGGCCCGAGGTTGGCCGGCGGCAGCTCTTCGGGGCCCGAGAAACGGACGCGCGCGTCGACCATCGCGCCCTCGACCCCGCGGGCCACGAGGTGGACCTGGCCCGGGCGCCACGCGAGCGGCACCAGGAGCTCGCGCGTCGCCGCAGCGAGCTCGACCTCCCGTGGCGGCGACTCCCGGAACCGGTCCGCCCGCACCTGCACCGCGCGCGAGCCCGCGCGCAGCTCGCCGAGGGTCAGCGTGCCTTCGTTCGCGGTCCGGCCGACGCTCACGCCGTCCACGAGGACCTCGGCGCCGTCGACCGGGGCGCCCGCCGGATCGACGACCCGCACCACGAGGCGCCCGGTGCCGGCCTCGCCTTCGCGCATCCGGACCTCGATGAGGACCAACGCGGTCTTCCCCGCCTCGACCTCGAACTCGCGCTCCTGGGTGCCGAGCGCCTGGGCGCTGGCGACCACGACCCAGTGACCGGGCAGGAGCGTGAACGTGCGCTCCCCGTCGGGGCCCACGTCCTCGGCCGCGAGGTCCTCCGGCCCCTGGAACCGCACGCGCGCGTCGGGCACCGGGCCCGCCACCCCCCGCGTGATGACGGTGACGCTCCCCGGCGGCCGCTCCAGGACGATGCGTGCGGCCGTGGCCCCCTGCGGCAGCGCGACCTCGACGGGGGTCGGCGCGCGGAAGTCCGGATGCGCGACGAGCACGGTGTGGCGGCCCTCCCCGAACCCGTCGACCTCGAGGGTGCCGCCCGTGGAGGTGGTCCCGAACGGCAAGCCGTCGACGTTCACGAGCGCGTCGTCGACGCGGCGGCCTTCGCCGTCCTCCACCCCCACGCGCAGCGTGGCTTCGCCGGTGGTGGGGTGGAGCACCACCGACACACGCTCGGGACGGAAGCGGTCGGCGGTCAGGACGAAGTCGCGTCGCTGGGTGCCGAAACCGGGCCGCGAGACCGAGAGCAGGAACTCTCCCGGCTGCAACGTCGCACGCGCTTCGCCGTCGGGGCCGGCCGGCGCGGGGGCCGGGGCCCCCGGCCCGCTCCACGACAGCTCGGCGTCGAGCGGACGGCCGTCGGGGTCGCGCACCGACACGAGGACGTCGAACGGGCCCGGCGGCGTCTCCACCGTGCGCGCGTCCGGGCTCGGCAACGTCGCGCTGCGCGCCTTCTGGCCCAGGCCGAGCCGGAGGTAGAGGCGCGCGTCGGCCGCGCCCACGCCCGGCGTGATCGCGGTCCCGCCGGCCACGCTGACCACGAGGTTCGCGGGAAGCGGCGTGCTCGCCCGCCCCAGGGCCTCGCCCGGGCGCGCGAACGCGAAGGTCGCCCCGGAGAGCGGGGCCGCCTGGACCCACCCCTCCGCCCCGAGCGTGAAGCGCGGATGCGCCCGCCACGCGCCGGCCACCGCGAGCCGGGTCCACAACGCGGTCTCGAGCCCCGGCAGCGATCCGCCGCCCGCGTAGCCCACGCCGAGGTCGACGGTGCCGGACAGATCGCCCCGCCCACCGCCGAGGACCAGGTGTGTCCCGACCCCAGCCGCGCCCGCCCCGAGCAGCGGGGCGGTGGCGCCCGTGGGCGCCACCACCTCGACCACCGCATCGAGGCCCAGCCGCCGCGTGGGCGTGGGCCGCACCAGGGCCACGGGCACGTAGAGCCGGAGGTCGCCCAACGCCGGGCCGTTGGCGACGTCATCGGCGGTCGACGCCAACCACAGGGGCAGGTCCAACGCCAGCCCCGCGGGCCCGAACCCGTAGCTCGCCCCGACGTGGAGGCCGACCAGGTCGTCGAGCGCGGCGTAGCTACGGGTGCCCTCCGCGTCGGTCACGGTCGCGACCACCGGCTCGCTGGCCGCCTCGACGGTGGCGCAGGCCGACCACGCGCGGCCCAGTCCGAGCCCCGGCGAGAGCGCGACCAGCGGCGCCTGCTCGTCCAGGGCGCAGGGCGAGAGGGCCGTGCCGTGGGCATCGACCGCCCACGCACTGCCCACCCAGACCCACAACCAGGCGAGCGCCGCCAACCACGCCATGCTCAGCCACTCCGCGCACGCCGTAGCGCGGCGAGCGCGATCAGGGTCGCCATCGCCGCCGAAGGGACGCCGCCGGCGTCGCACCCGCACCCGCCCGCGTACGCGATGTCGGCCGTCGCACCGTCGCAGTCCTGGTCGACGTCGTCGCCCGGAAGGTCCTCGGCGCCGGGGAAGATCGACCCGTCGAGGTCGTCGCAGTCGACGTCGGCGGGGAACCCGTCGCCATCCGCGTCCGAGCCGCCCGGCTCGCTGCTGTCGCCGGTGTCGGCGGTGTCGGTGGTCACCCCGGTGTCGCCGGTGTCAGTGGTCACGCCGGTGTCGCCGGTGTCGATGCCGGTGTCGGGTTCCTCGACGTTGCCGCCGAAGTCGCGCGCCCCGATGTCGCTCATCCCGTCCAGGGCGGTGATGCGCGGATCGCCGGCGTCGATGGCCGGCGAGCCGGCGGCCAGCTCCGGCCACGTGTCGCACCCCACGGCGTAGTCCGACGCGATGCCGGCGTCGCCGTACACGTCGTTGCGCTCCACCTCGGGAAGATCGACATAGAAGGATGTGAACTCGGACTGGAAGAGGTTGTGTCCCGCGACCACCGCCGCGGGGACGGTGTCCAGGCCGAGGACCTCCGTACCGGTGTCGTCGATGTTGTTGATGACGTAGAGAGAGCGCACCGAACCCGAGAAGTAGGCGCCCGCCGCCGCGGAGAGGAAGTCGTTGTCGACGACGTAGACGGTCGAGGCGCCGACCCCGGAGAAGGTGAACCACGGCAGGCCGTACGTCACCGCCTCGGCCACGACGTTCTCGACGAAGTAGAGGTCGCCCTTCCCGACCGCCGCGAGCGAGAACGCGGTCCGCCCATCGCCGCCGCAGAAGCGGGTGCGGGTCACCGTGACGGTACCGTCGTCGGTCCGCAGGACCTCGGCCGGCGGCTTGGTGAGCCGCACCTTCGACCCGAAAACGTCGAGCTGGAAGTGACCGAACGCCGATCCCGACGGCGTCCAGTCGACCTCGTCGAGGGTGATCATCTCGCCCTCGAGCTCCAGTCCGGACGAGCTCGAGTTGCCGTAGACCCGGCCGCCGAGGATGCTCACGCCGGCGCCGGCGTCGTCCTCGCTGTACAAGAGCGCCGAGGCCGACCCGTAGTTCAGGGTCAGGTCCACGCCGGTGAAGGTGAGCTGGCTGTTGTTGGCGTTGATGGGGGCGGCCTGGTCGGCGTTGCTCGCGGACGATCCGGTGATCGTGCCGCCGGTCATCACCAGCTCGGTGCCCACCGCGTAGAGGGCCGCGCCCTCCGATCCGGTGCTGCCGCTGATGGTGACGTCGGTGAGCTCGACGTTGACCTTCTTCGCGCCGACTCCGTAGAACTTCAGCGTGCCCGAACCCGCGTCGTAGAACTGGGAGTCGACGATGCTCACCGCGGGCGAGGCCGACTCCGTGAACGCGAAGACGGAGCGTCCCGACCAGCCGCTCCGGCTGACCACCCCGGTGAAGGTGAGGTTGGCGTCGGCGCCGATCACCCCGTAGCCCTCGACCCCGGAGAACTCGACCGAGTCGAGCGTGAGCGCACCGCGCTCGATGCACACCGCGCACTGCAGGGTGCCGAAGCTCGTCCAGGTGTACCCTTCGCCCCACGAAAACGTGCCGTCGATCACGGTGAGCGCCACGTCGCTGCCCTGGAGCGCCGGCAGCAGGCCCCCGTTGGCGTCGATGGTGAGGATCAGATCGCTCACGTCCTGGGGCACCTCGTCGGCGGCGTTGAAGCCGGCCGCGAAGTGGATCTGGTGGGTGCCGCCCCGGCGGCGTGCCTCCGCGACCGCGGCGGTGAGCGAGCCGTAGTCGGCCGGCACTTCGAACGTGTCCGCCCAGGCGGTCGCGAGCCAGAGGACCATGGACTCTCCCCGCATGAAGGGTAGCCTGACGCGATACGATCTGTCTGCCCGTGTACACCGCCAACGACGCCATCGACATCTGGATCGTGGAGCGCGCCTTGGGCCAGGGCGGGATGGGATCGGTGTACCGGTGCCACAACCGCGACGCCCGGCGCATCCTCGCCGCCATCAAGGTGCTCGACTACGGACTGAAGCGGTCGCCCAAGGCCCGCGCCCGCTTCGTCCGCGAAGCGGAGATCTTGTTCTCCTTGGACCACCCGCACATCGTCAAGGTGCGAAACGTCCGCCTCGACGCCGACCCGCCCTACCTCGAGATGGAGTTCGTGGAGGGGGCGAGCCTGGAGCGCCGCATCATGAACGGCGCGGTGGACACCGAGTCGTTGGCCCGGTGGCTCGCTCAACTGGCCGACGCGCTGGCCTACCTGCACGGCCGCGGCATCCGGCACCGGGACATCAAGCCGTCCAACGTGCTGGTCAACCTCGCCGGAAACGCCACGCTGGTCGACTTCGGCATCGCCACCGAGGCCGACGGGAGCACGCTGAGCGAGAGCGGCCAGGCGATGGGTTCGGTGGCGTTTGTCCCGCCCGAGTGGGTGCACGCGGGGCTGCTCGACCCGGTGAAGTGGGACATCTACGCCCTCGGCGTGTGTGTCTACGAGGCCCTCACCGGCCGTACGGCCTTCGGGGTGCCGAGCGGGGGCATGAGCACCCAACGGTTCTACCAGGTGCTCACGGCGAAGCAGGGGCACGCGCCGCTCGACCCCGGCCCCACCGTGCCGTTCGGCCTGCGCGAGCTGGTCCGCGACATGACCCGGTCCGACCCCGCGGAGCGCATCTCCTCGGCGGCGGACGTGCTCCAGCGGGTACGCGCCATCGATCTGCTCGACGTACGGCCCGGCCACCACTTCGCCGAGGCGACGCCGCCGTCCGAGGACCGCCGCGCCGGCGGCAACACGCCCGGCGGCCTCACGATCGTCCCGACCAGCGCGTCCTGGGAAGGGGCCGCCCCCCGCGCCGCGGAGACGCTGCCGCCCGAAGGGGGCGCGCCCGCGCCCGCCGACGCGCCGGTCAGGCCGACGCGGCGGTTCCC
>SXOM01000285.1 GCA_005776735.1 Pseudomonadota bacterium | reverse complement strand
TGGTGATCCCAAGGGGAATTGAACCCCTGTTGGCGAGATGAAAACCCGCTGTCCTAACCACTAGACGATGGGATCGAGGAGGTGGTGGGCCGTGCCGGGGTTGAACCGGCGACCCACGGATTAAAAGTCCGGTGCTCTACCAGCTGAGCTAACGGCCCGTGGCCGCGGGTTCTAATCGCGGTCGGCGCCGCAGTCAACCGTCCGCGCGCACCGCAGCGCGGGGCGCGGCGGCTCCGGCGTGCGTCCAGGCCGGTCGCGGCGCACCGCCCAGCCCGAACGCCTCACCGGGCGGGGCGGCCGGCCTGGAGGATGGCGCCGAACTCTCGCTCGGCGATCTTCAGATGTTCGAGCACGATGCCGAGGTTCTTCTCGTTGGTCTCGTCGGCGAAGCCGACCTCGGCGATGGCACGGGCGGCCTCGTGGAGCCCGTCGCACACCTCGGAGAGCGCGTCCAGGTCGCGGCCCTGCCGCGGCTTCCCGGCGAACTCGTTGCGGTAGCGCGAAATCCAGGTGTTCGCGTCGTCGCCGAGCTGCCCCACCAACTGCGCGGTCGGGGTGTTGACCTTGCCCTCGCGGACCTTGGTGAGCTCGTCTTTGTGGTGCGCGAGGCGGCCCGCGACCTTGGCGATGTTGTCGGCGTGCTGGGGGAGCGTGACGCCGGCCGCGCGCGCGGCCTCCATCTCCTTGTGCACGTCGGCGAGCGCACGAATGAGCCGCTCGAGCAGGGCCGCCCGACGCGACGCGCGCGTGCGCCCTTCGAAGTGGCGGCGGTAGAGCGCGAACTGGCGGTTGGCCACGGTGGCCAGCGTGGCGATGCGGTCGGCCGGGCGCTGGTCACGACGAGCGGCGGCGATCTTGGCTGCTTCTTCGGCATAGAGCGCGGCGTTCTTCTTCATCGTCTCCAAGCGGGCCGTGAGGTTGGCCTCGCCCAGCTTCTTGGCGATGGGCTCGATCTCCTTCACGGCGTTGCGCTCTTCGGACGCCAGCTCTTCCAAGAGCCACTGGTCGCGCGTGAGGCGGCTCTGCCCGCCGAACTCGCGGCGGTAGCGTTGGAGGTTGGCCTCGCTCCACTCGGCGAGGCGCCAGGCGCGCTGCGCGTCGGCGCCACCGGCCTGGATCGCCGCGATGGTGTCGCGCTCCTTGCGGTACAGGGCCACACGCTCCTCGACCTCGCTGCGCAGGCTCAACGACTGGGCGAGCGACGGGAGCAGCGCTTCGCTGTCGGCGATGATGGTGTCGAGCACGGCGAGGTCGCGCGTGGCGCGGGACTTGCCCGCGAACTGGCGGCGGTAACGATCGTGCAGGGCGGCGGTGGTTTCGGCGAGGCTCTCGGCCATGGGGTCCCCAGGGGTTCGGACCGGGGGCTTATCCTGGGCGGTGCGGTAGGCCCGTCCCGAATGGCGGCCGAGGCGGGTCCGCACCGCGCGCCGCCGTGGTGCGGGGCCGCGGCGATCGGTGCCCGAACCGACGCACACCGTTGCCGCCGGCGCCTCGATGCGCGCCGCGTACTTCCACGATACCGACGGCGCGGACCCGAGGCCCCCATGCGCTCCTTCGTACTGTCCCTGTTCCTGGTCGCCTGTGGCACCGACGGCGCGGGCACCGACTCCGGCGACACCGCCGCCGACGCGGACACCGACCCCGACCCCGACCCCGACACCGACACCGACACCGACACCGATACCGGCGGGGCGCCGGACGGCGCGGCCCTGTACGCGGAGCACTGCGCAGGTTGTCACGGCGAGGACGGCACCGGCACCCGCGAGGGGCCGGACCTCACCCGAGAGATCGGCCGGATGACCGACGAACAGATCGTCCAGATCATCCTCAACGGGGCCGGGCGCGACGAGATGCCCGCCATCGAGGTCACCGAGGCCGAGGCGCAGGCGATCGTCGACTTCATGCGCGCCAACTTCTGATGGAGACGACGGCGCCGACCTTGGGGTAGATTGGCGGCGTTCACCGCGCTGCGATGCTCCTCGGATGGTTGTACACCGCCGCCTCGGCCGCGACCCTTTCGCTCCCGTCGGGTGAGCCGGAGGGGGAGTGGGCCGCGTCGGCGGCCGAGCTCGGTCTCACGCTCGCGTTCGACGGGGACGTCCAGTTGGTGCGGGTGGGCGAGGTATGGTGGCTACAGGCGCGCGCGGCCCCCTGCGAAGCGATCGCCTACCCGCCGCCGGTCGCCGCGGCCGACCGGCGCACGCTCCTCGTCGGTGCGCGGGTGCTCGCGCAGCAGCACGAGGTGCTCCCCACCTTCGAGGACGACGCCGAGGACCCGCCGGTCGCGGCGCCGCCCGCGCCCCCGCCGGAGCCGCTCCCGGCGCCCCCGGCGCCCGGCGTGGTCGACGCCCGCTGCCCGAGCGGGGTCAACGTGCGTCCTTGGCGTGCGACCGCCCCGCTCGACGGCCCGCTGGACGTGGAGCCCACCGTCGGCGCGCGACCCGAGTACCGGATCGACCAGGGTGTGCCCGTGGTACGGCCGGAGGGCGGCGCGGGGGGCGTGGAGGGCGTTGCCGTCGACCTCGGCCGCGTGGGCCAGGAGCCGCTTCTCCGCATCCCGGATGCCCTTCCGCGCACTTCGGGCTGGGTGGCCCGCGTCGGCGTCAAGGGCGAGACGTGGGACCTGAACCAGACCGTCGGGGTCCGCGGGGCGTTCGCCTGGCGCGCCGCCCGCGCGTGGACCGCCGGCGTCGAGGTCGAGGCGGGGCTCCCCAACGTCGAGCTCCAGCAGTTCGATTGGTCGTGGAACCGCCAGTACGTCGGTGCGCGCGTCGGCACCGCCGGCCTGGTGGCGGTGGCGGGGACGGTGGGGGTGTCACTCAACGAGCTGCAGCGGCAGTCGGGGGGCGGCGCCTTCGTCGTGATGCCCCAGGTCGGGCTGGAGGCCGAGGTCTGCCCTGGCGTCGGCGCGATCGACGTGTGCGGGTGGGCGGGGGCGACCGCGGCGGTCTTGCCGCTGAGCCTGACGCAGTCGGGCGAGGTGGTCCGCGTCGTCGATCCGCTGTCGGCGCGCGTCGGGGTCTCGATCCAGGTCCCGGTGTCCCGTGCGCCGCCACCTGCGCCCGCCGCGCCACCCGCGCCACCCGGCGCTCCGACGCCGCCCACCGCGCCGGTGCCGCCTGCCCCTGCGAGCGCGCCATGATCGTGCTCCTCGCGGCCTGCGTGGGCTACCAGGTCGAGCTGGTCGACACGGGAGTGGGCGTGGTCGACCGGCCCGTGCTCGACGTCGGCCCGGGGGAGCACACCCTCGACCCCTGGGTCGAGGGTCGAGACCAGTACTTCAGCTTCAAGATTCACAATCGCGGAGGGAGCCCGCTGGAGTTCGACGAGTTCGCGGTCCGGGGCACGGGGCTCGACATGTGCTTTGTCGCGGTCGACGGCGGCGCTTTCGACACCGGCGATCGGTCCGGGTGGGACACGGGCGGCGGGCTCGACCGACCAAACGCCTGTCCGCCGCTCGGGCTGCCCACGCTGGCGCCCGGGGCGACGCAGACGGTGGGGGTGCGCGTGCGTCAGGGCGGCGACAGCGACACCCTCGGCGTGATCCGGGTGGACGCGCCGGCGGGGCCGTGGGACGCCGGGTTCGACCACGATCCCGCGGTCGCCCGAGATTTCATCCAGGAGGTGGTGGTGCGCGGCGTCGGGGAGCCGCCGGCGGGCCTGCACGTCGCCGGGTTCTCGGTCGACGACGACGTGTGCATGGCGGGTCGGGAGCTCGCCGTGAGTGTGCTCGGGGAGGGCGTGGAGAGCGTCACCTACAGCGTGGGCCTGGCCGACGGCAGCGCCGCGTCGCCGGGCCTGGCGTGCCCGGATCCGGGCGACGTCGCGGCCGAAGCGTGGGTGTACGCCCTGGTCACGGGCACCACGGGGGAGACGGTGTGGACGAGCACCGGCCCGGTGTGGTTGCTCCCGGTGGGCGTCGACCCCGACCAACCCGTCGAGTGTTGCGGTCCAGCCGGACACCCCCTGGGCTGCGCGCGCACGGCGGCCGGGGGGGCGCTCGGCGGCCTGGGCGTCGTCGCCTTGGCGTGGCGGCGGGGCCGGGCAAGACGCGGCGACCCGGGGCGCGGGTCGGCGTCTTCGATCGGGGTACAGCCACGGCGAGGCGTGGGAAGGGACGAGGTCAGCCCCGGGTCCTGCCGGGCCGGGTGAAATTGGCGCTCGCTCCCCCGCCGGTTCGCCGCAAGCGGCGAACCGGCGCTCCGCTCGGCCAATTCCACCCGACCCGTCACCCGCCGCGTCACCGAACCGGCCACGGACGGGCGGCGTTCGGCACAACGGGGGGACGCCGAACCGCGAGGGCCTTGCTGCACCGGCCCAAGGTCGGTGGGCCCGGCAACGTCGAACTTCGAGCAGTATTTTGGAGGCGATGGCGGCAGCGGTGAACCGGCGCGGCCGGGGCGGCCAGCGGGAGGGGGGGCTGCGCCCAGCCCAAGGTCGGTGGGCGTGGCGATGTCGAACTTCGAGCGGGATTGGTGGGCGTGGCAGCGGCGGCGAACCGGCGCGGCGGGGAGGCCATCGGGAGGGGGGTCACTCCGTGCAGGTGCCGGCGGCGTCGCAGCTGAACGAGGCCTCGTCGCCGGCCGTCCAGGATGCGCCGCCGGCGACATCGTCCGGATCGTTGTCGGCGCTGCTGCTCCAGTCGCAGCCGACCGACGTGAGCATGGCACCGCTGAGCGGCGCTGCCCAGTAGACCCCGCCGCCACCGGCGTAGGCGGTGTTGCCGTAGATGCCGTGGTCGCCGCCATCGGTCGAGGTGCAGGTGAGGCTGCCGCTGTCGAGGTAGACGCCGCCGCCGACCTGCGCGTCGATGTCGGTCCCGAAGCCCGACGCGCCGAGCCAGTCGGCGACGTTGTCGGTCACGACGCTGTCCACCATCACGAAGTCGCCGCCGACGCGGAGCGCGCCGCCGTAGACCTGGCGCTCGCACGACGGGTCGCCGCAATCGAGCCAGGCCTGGGCTTCGTTCCCCGACACGACGCTGTCGGTGAGCGTGAGATCACCGGCGATCCACGCTGCGCCGGGGCCGTCGAGCTGCGCGGACGCGCCGTCGTTGTAGACGTGGACCACGTTGTCGGTCAGGGCGCTCCCGGTGATCGTCGCGTCGCCGGCGACCCGGAGCGTGGTCCCCGTCTGTCGGCCGCTGCTCGCGCTGCCGCCCCAGGCGGAGCACTCCATCGTGTTGGTGCTGAGCACGGAGTCGAGCATCGTGAGGTCACCGCCGACCGCGATCACGTCGTTGCTGCAGGTGAGGCTCGCGGTGTCGCCGGCCTCGATCCGGTTGTTCTCGATCGAGACCGTGTCGAGCGCGAGGTCGCCCGCGACGTCGAGGATCTGCGCGGTGCTGCCGGGCGCGGCGATGCCGGAGACGACACAATCGGTGAGCGTGACCGCGGCGGACGCCTCGAGGATCGCGGCGGTGGCGCCCGAGCTCTCGCCGTTGGCCAACGTGAGGCCCTCGACGACCAGGGGACCGGCGACCACCACGGCCGGATCGCCCTCGGCGTCGAGCGTGGTGCTCGCGGCGCCGTCGAGCCCGACCAGGCGGATGGTGTCGGTCGTCGTGCCTTCGATGCGGACGAAGTGGGTGCCTGCGCAGAAGCTGACGGTGGTGGCCTCGTCGATCGCCAACTCGGGCGCCGTACCGGTGCCGGTGCCGAGCGTGGCGCTGATCTCGCGCAACCCGCAGGAGTCGTCGATCCACACCTCGCCACCGGACGGGCAGGCCACCTCGTCGCAATCCAGGCCGTCGGGGTTGGCGGTGGCGTCGGTGTCGTCGCAGTCGCAGGCGTCGGCGGTGGTGCCGGCCGGGGCGGTGGTGTCGCACGAGGTCGAGGCGACGGTCGAGGCGTCGCCGAAGCCGTCGCCGTCGGTGTCCGCGTACCAGGGCGTGGCGTCGACGCTGTCCGCCTCGAGCACCGCGCCGTCGCAGTCGTGGTCCAGTCCGGTGCAGAGCTCGTCGGCGCCGGGGTGGATGGCGAGCTCGGCGTCGTCGCAGTCGGTGTCGTCGGCCACGTGGTCGGGCGGGGCGGTGCACGCGAGGGTGGCGGCGGAGGCGTCGCCGTACCCGTCGCCGTCGGCGTCGGCGTACCAGGCCGATGCGTCTTCGCTGTCGTCCTCGGCCGTCTCGCCGTCGCAGTCGTGGTCGACGGTGTCGCAGAACTCCAGTGCCCCGGGGTGGATCGCGGCGGCGCGGTCGTTGCAGTCGTCGTCGGTCGCGACGTAGCCGACCGGCGCTTCGCAGGCGGTCTGGGTGAGGCGGGGGACACCGTAGCCGTCGCCGTCCCCGTCGACGTACCAGGTGGAGGGGTCGATCGCGTCGGCGGTGGCGTCCCCGTCGCAGTCGCGGTCGAGCGCGTCGCAGCGCTCCTCGGCCTCGGGGTGCACGGCGGGATCGAGGTCGTCGCAGTCGTCGCCGACCGTCGCCCACCCTTCGGGTCCCACGCACGCCGCGGTCGCGCCGGCGTCGTCGCCCCAGCCGTCGGCGTCGGCGTCGGGGTACCACCACGCGGTGTCCACCGGGTCGTCGTCGACCTCGCCGCTGCAGTCTTCGTCCACGCCGCCGCACACCTCGTCGGCGCCGGGGTTCACGCCCGCGTCGGTGTCGTCGCAGTCCGTGGCGTCGGCGACGTGGCCGGTGGGAACATCGCACGCGACCGCGGTGATGGCGGCGTCGCCGTACCCGTCCCCGTCGGCGTCGGCGAACCAGGCGGGGGGATCGACCGCCTCCTCGTCCGCCGTCCCGTCGCAGTCGTCGTCGCCACCACCGCAGCGCTCGACGGACCCCGGAAACGCGGCGGCGTCGGCGTCGTCACAGTCTCCGCCCTGCGCGGTGAACCCATCCGGCACGGCACACGCGGGGCGCGCGCGGTCGTCGCGACCGAACCCGTCGCCGTCGTCGTCGCGAAAGAAGTCGACCGGCGCGCTGCCGTCGTCACACACCAGCGGTTCGAGCGCCGTGTCGCAGGCGGCGAGCAGGGCCAGGGGCCAACACCGGGAGAGCATGCCCGACGCTACCATGGGATCGAGGGGGCCGCGCCGCGACCGACATGACGGCGGCGGGTCCGCCGCGCGGCCCGGCGGGCGGTGCGCAGCGCCCAGGTGGTGGTCAAACGTCCCGGTACTTGATCGTGTGCTTCTTCAGGAGCCGCGTGATCGACTTCCGGTCCATGTCGGCGGCTCGCGCCGCGCGGCTCACGTTGCCGTCGTGGCGCGCGATCAGGTCCTCGAGGTACTGCCGCTCGAACGCCTCGATGAGCAGCTCCTTGGCGTCCTTGAACGGCACGTCGGTGTTCGCGTCGATGCGTACGCCGCCCGTGGTGTTCGGGCTCGG
>SXOM01000284.1 GCA_005776735.1 Pseudomonadota bacterium | reverse complement strand
GACCGTCCCGAGTGGCGGCCGGAGCGGGCGCGCAGCGCGCGGCGCCGGGCAGGCTCCGCCCGGCGAGCGGCCGGTCGCGCGGCGCCGCCCAAGATAGGACCCCGATCACGATGCGGCCCCTGTACTTGGATGTCGAGACGTCGAGGAGCGGGGCGCTCTTTGGCGTCGGAGCGCTCGGTCCCGACGGCCAGGAAGCGGTCGCCGAGCGCGCCGAGGACGTGCCGCGCGTCCTGCGTGTGGCGGCGGGGTGGGGGGCCGATGTCCTGGTGGGGCACAACCTCGTCGAGCACGACCGCCCGTGGCTCGCCCGCTACGCGCCGGACCACCCCGCGCTCGTGCTCCCGGTGGTGGACACGCTCGTGTTGTCGCCGTTGGCGTTCCCGGCGCGGCCCTACCACCGATTGCTCAAGGAGCACCTGCTCGTGCGCGAGGGGCGGCCGGTGCCGTTGGAAGACTGTCGGTCCACGCGCACGTTGTTGTGCGACATCCAGGCGGCGCTCGCGAAGGCGGAGCCCGCGCAGCTCGAGTTCGTCCGCGCCACGCTGACCGATCCCGCCGTGCCGGGCGCCAACCCCGGCTACGGCAAGGCGATCGGCGCCCCCGCGGGCGGGCTGGCGGGCGCGTGGGCCACGCTCGTCGACGGCCTTCGGGGCCTCGGATGCGACGAAGTGCTCGGTGGGCTCGCGTTCGACCCCGCCATCGCGTTGCCGCTGGCGTATGTCGCGGCGTGGATGCGGGTGCCACGCGGCTCCACCTTGCCGGCGTGGGTCCGGCGCCGGCACCCCGAGTCCGAGCGGCTGCTCGTGCGCCTGCGGGAGCCCACCTGCGGGCGGTGCGCGTGGTGTCTCGGCCAGTCGCCGGCGGGCTGGCTGGAGCGGATGTTCGGATATCCCGCGTTCCGCCCTACACCGGCGGCGCCGGACGGGACGAGCCTGCAACACGC
This sequence comes from Pseudomonadota bacterium, assembly GCA_005776735.1. Lineage (GTDB taxonomy): Bacteria > Myxococcota_A > UBA796 > UBA796 > SXON01 > SXON01. The sequence goes on along the minus strand of SXOM01000284.1, from coordinate 2,853 downwards.
CATCGTCGCCGCGGGCATGGCCGGCCGCCCCCTGTACGCGGTCCTCCCCACCGGGACGGGCAAATCGGTGTGTTTTCAGATTCCGGCGGCGGCCCGCCACCAACGCACCGGCGCCCTGACGGTCGTGATCTCGCCGCTGCAGTCGCTGATGAAGGACCAGGTCGACCAGCTCTCGGCGCGCGATCCGCACGCCACCACGATCAACGGTTCGCTCACCCCGCCCGAACGACAGCGGGCGCTGGACGAGGTGCGCGACGGCCACGCGAGCCTCGTCTACGTGTCCCCCGAGCAGCTCCGCAGTCGCACGGTGACCCAGGCGCTCCGGTCCCGACACATCGGGGCATGGGTCATCGACGAGGCGCACTGCCTCACCGACTGGGGGCACGACTTCCGCACCGACTACCTATATGTTCCTCGTTTCGCGCGGGAGCTGGCTCGGGCACAGGGGGTCCCGGTCGCGCCGTTCCAGTGTTTCACGGGGACCAGCCAGCCGGCGGTGACCGAGGCGATCCACCGACTCTTCGCCGACGAGGTGCGCCAGGACCTCGCGCGCTTCGATGGGGGGGCCGAGCGCGCGAACCTGGCCTTCGAGGTGCTGCCGTGCGCCGCCCCCGACAAGCCGGGCCGCACGCTGGAGCTGCTCGACGCCGAGTTGGGGGACACCAAGACCGGCGCGGGCATCGTCTTCTGTGGGACCCGGGCGGACGCAGAGCGGACCGCGGCGCGCCTGCAACGGGCCGGCTGGGCCGCGGCGGCCTACCACGCCGGCCTCGCACCGCAGCCGCGACGGGAGGTGCAGGACCAGTTCTTGCGCGGCGACCTGCGGGTCATCGCAGCGACCAGCGCGTTCGGGATGGGGGTCGACAAGCCCGACGTGCGCTTGGTCGTGCACGAGGAGCTCCCCGGCTCGTTGGAGGCCTACCTGCAACAGGCGGGGCGGGCGGGGCGCGACGGGATGCCCGCACGTTGTGTCTTGTTGTTCGAACCTGGCGACGTCGACCGGCAATTCCGGATGGCGAGCAGCGGCGCGCTCACCCTGCGCGACCTGCAGGCGTTGTTGCGCGGGTTGTTGCGGGTGCCCGCCCGACGGGAGGGCGACCACGAGGAGCGGGTCGTGACCGCGACCGAGATCGCCCGCATGGACGCCACCAGCGGCTTGTTCCCGGCCGACGACGCCCAGTCCGCCGTCCGCATCACCGCGGGCCTCGCGTGGTTGGAGCGCGCCGGGCTCTTCGAACGGGACGAGAACCGGAGCCAGGTGTTCCAGGGCAAGCCGAAGTTCCCTACGTTGGACGCCGCGCGTGACGCACTCGCGCGCCTCGACCTCGAGCCGGGGATGCGCGGGAGTTGGGAGCGGCTGCTCGGCCGCCTGTACGCCGCGCGCGACAACGAAGGGCTCAGCGCCGACGACCTCGCCGATCCGGCCGCTGCGGCAACGAGCCCCTTGGGGGCCGGGACGCGGGCGCTCACCCACCTGCACCAGATGGTCGGCGCGGGCCTGGTCACCAGCGGCACGCAGCTCGCGGCGTTCGTCGCGTGGGGCACGGCCGACACGACGCGTACCCGCGCGGCGCGGGTGGTCCGACAACAGGCCGCGCTCCTGGCGCTGCTCCCCGAGTTGGCCGAGGGCGGGGGGGTCGGGGACACGTTCGTGGCGTCGGTGCCGCGCCTGGCGGACCACCTCACCCACGTGCTCGAGCTCCCGACGCGGCCCGACCGCGTGCGGTTGCTGCTCCGGTCGCTCACCCGTGACGGCGCGGGGCTCACCGATGCGCCCGGCAGCGTGCAGATCTTCACACGGGGCCGCGACGAGATGAGCGTGACCCTGCGCCGCCCCTGGGAGGAGGTGGCGCGGGTGGGCGCCCTGCGGTGCCACGCGGCGTCAGTGGTGGCCGAGGCGCTCGACGAGCTCGCCGCACAGCAGGGCCGGCGGGGGAACGATCTGCTTGTCGGCTTCGAGCTCGAACGGCTCGCCGACCGCCTGTCGCGAAACCTCGCGCTCGCGGGGCAGGTCCGACACGGCGGCGAGCTCGCGGGCCAGGTGCTCCTGCTCCTGCACGACGCGCGCGCCCTCGTGCTCGAGCGCGGGCTCGCGGTCTTCCGCCAGGCGATGACGATCCGACGGCCGGCCAAGGCGCCTTCCGCCCTGCGTCGCGAGGCGGTCGAGCCGATGTTCCACCACCAGCAGGAGCGCACCCTCCAGGTGCACGTGGTCGGCGCGTATGCCGCGCTCGGCGCCGAGCGCATGGATCGTGCCCAGTCGTTGACCCGCGACTGGTTCTCGGTCCCGCGGGAGACGTTCTTGCGGCGCTGGTTCCCGGGAAAACGACAATCGCTCGCGCTCCCGACGTCCGAGGCCGCGCACCGGGCGATCGTCGACGTCCTCGACGCGGCGCAGGTACAGGTCGTCACCGCGCTCGCCTCGTCCAACCTCCTGGTGCTCGCCGGTCCGGGCGCCGGGAAGACCCGGGTCCTCGTGCACCGGGTGGCGTGGTTGGTGCGGGTGCGGCGGGTCCGGCCGAGCGGAATCCTGGTCGTCTGCTACACCCGCGCCAATGCCCAGGAGCTGCGGCAGCGCCTGCGCGCGCTGATCGGCGAGGATGCCCGAGGCGTCACGGTCTCGACCCTGCACAGCCTCGCCCTGCGCCTTGCGGGTGTCGCCCCCCAGGCGGTCGAGAACCTCGACCAGGCCTTGGTGGAAGCGCTCGCGGTCCTCCAGGGTGAACGTGGCATCGAGGCCGCCGACGTCGCCGAGGTGCGCGACCTGCTGCTCCGGGGCGCCACCCACCTGCTCGTCGACGAGTACCAGGACCTCGACCAGACGCAGGTCGCGCTGTTGGAGGCCATCGCCGG
>SXOM01000283.1 GCA_005776735.1 Pseudomonadota bacterium | reverse complement strand
GCGGTCGCCCCCCTGGTGCTCGCCGCGCTGGCCGACGCCGAGCCCGGCGTCCGGTGCGAGGCCGCGCGCTCGGTCGGCATGATGGACCTCACCGAGGCCTGGCCTCGCCTGGTCGCCCTGTTGTCCGACGCCGACGCGCGGGTGCGCCTGCAGGCCCTCCGCTCGTTGCAGCGCCTGGACTCGGTGCACGCCGCCTCGCTCCCGCAGCTCGAGGCCTTGCGGAACGACAGCGACGGGCGCGTGCAGCGCGCGGCGATGGGCGCCGCCGGGGACTGAGCGCCTCCGGGCGGCGCGCCGCGGCGCGCGCCCGCCTCTGACCCGCGAGCGGCGCGCGTCGCACGCCGGGCGATCGTCACCACTTCGTCGGGTCGTCCCAGGGGATGGGGAAGCCTTCGATGATGAGGACGCGGTTGCGGTCGCCGTCGGCACCGTACCGGTCATCGATGACCCACTCCGGGAGGCCATCTCCGGTCATGTCGGCGAACACATCCACCGCCCCGTTGACCTGTGCGCACGGTCCGACGACGTCTGCGTACTCGAAGGTGCCGCCCCCGGCGAGGCGGGTGGAGGGGAGGATGCAGTTGTTGTACAACATCGGGTCGCCGACGCCGTCGTCGTCGACGTCGGATGCTTCCAGCGCAGATCCGGTCCCGTACTGGATTCCCCGAACGCGAGCATGGGCGGTGCCGGCGATCTCGCCTTCCGGGATGCCCCCACTCACCCACACCAAGGACTCCTCGTCCGGCTCCGGCTCGTCCACCGTCATGAGCAGGTCGTCCAGCCCGTCGTCGTCGAGGTCGACCTCGGCGTGATCGTACAGGGTCGCGGGGGACAGGTGGGTGTATGTGTCGTCGGTGTACCAGGAAATCTGCGCCAGGTCGGTGGCCGCGCCGCCGAGCGTGAGGTCCAGGCCGGAGATCACCGCCAGCACGTCTGACTTGCCGCTCCCGGTCCCCAGCCTCACCGCCATCTCCGCCGCCCCGTCGCCGTCCAGGTCGCCGACGGCGAGCAACGAGAGCAGGTCCCACGCGGTCCATCCGTCGAAGTCGATCTCGGTGGCCGGGTAGCCGTCGAAGTCGCCCCCGCCGAGGAAGCCGCGCTCACCGCCGAGCAGGCTGACCCGAAGCACGCCGTCGCCGAGGGCGTCGTGCCAGCCCACGAGCACGTCGGTGGCGTCGTCGCCGTCGAAGTCGGCGCTGGTGCAGTTCGAGGCATGTTCCAACCCGTAGTCGAGGTTCCACTGCACGTCGGGCGTGTCGTCGAGCCCCGCCGTCGAGCCGAGCTGGAGCCAGAGCTGCCCGGAGTGGTACTCGTTCCCCGGACGGGTGCGCCACGCGTCCGCATAGCCGTCGGCGTTGGTGTCGCCGGCGGGGCTCGCAACCGTCGGGTCGCTGGTCCAGATCCCGGGCGGATCCAGCGCCGCGGAGCGCGGATCGAGGCTCGCGCCGTAGAGGACCCCGTACACTCCGGACCCGTTGTACCCGACCACGTCAGCCCGGCCGTCCCCATCGGCGTCCCCGAGCAGGCCGCGCAAGGAGAAGTTCGACTCCTCTTCCGAGGAGCTCCACCTCCACATCGCGCGCGCGTCGCCCGGCACGCCGCACGACCCCGCGGGGATGGGCTCGCCGTCGCAGTCCTGGTCCAACCCGTCGCAGTAGTCGGGCGCGCCGGGGTACACGTGGGGGAGCAGGTCGTCGCAGTCGCCGTCGAGCGGACGGTAGCCGTCGCCGTCCTGGTCCAGCGTGTCGGGGTCGGGCCCGGTGTCCGCGGTGTCGTCCGTGTCCGCTCCCCTGTCCTCGCTCGGCGCGGTGTCCCTGGCCCCGTCGTCGGGGTCGGGCGTGGCGCACCCGAGCCAGAAGAGGAGCGTCACCACGACAGATCCGCGCGCCAGGTGCCCCCGCCGAAGGTGGAGACCCCGAGCCAGCTCCCGGCGCCGTTGGCCGAGTCGTCGGGTGTGTCGAGGTCCGACCCCGGCACGAACCCGGCCGGGTACCCGTCCCCGTCGGCGTCTACGCCCGAAGGGCAGGAGGCCAGGGCCGGCTCAGCAGCGAGCGCCGCCGCCACGAACGCGACGACGACCCGAAGGCCGCGGGGGGGGGGGGAGAAAACCAAGAGGCCTCCGGATGTCCCGCTCAGGATAGCACAACCCGGCGCGGACCTCGCCCGCCCTCCGCAGATTTCACCTCGGCGCCGCGGCGCGCGCCCGCCTCGGAATCGGGAGCGGCCGGTCGCGGCGCGCCGCCCTCAGCGGTACTGCGCGGTCAGCTCGATGTTGTCGATCTGCGCGTGGTCGCCGGCGGCGTGGACCCGCGCGAGCTGCACCCGCCCGTCCATGACCGCGAGGACCACGAGCCCCTGCGGCCCGAGCACCGACCCGGGGGCCACGACGACCTCGCTGCCGTCGGGCAGGCCGAGCACCGCGCGCGGCGGCTGGGCCTGCGGGAGCGTGCTGACCAGGCGGACCGGGAACTGGCTGAGCGCCGGCATCGACGCGAGCGCCCCCACCGGCGCCGCCGCTGCGGCCGGGGCGCCCGGTGCGGTCGCGATGGCGGCGTCGACTTCGCCGAGCTCGCCCGGAGCAGCGGCGGCGGCCACGTCGTCGTTCTCGGTGACCACGCCTCCCGACGCCATCTCCTCGCTGCTGATGCGGAAGGGCCGCTCCGCCGGGGCGACGCGCGGATCGGCGGCGCCCACGACGGACGCGGCCTCGCTGCGCGGCGCCACCGCGACCGGCTCGAACAGGTGCCCCGAGGTGGGGACGGACTCACACGCCGTCAACAGGAGCCAGAGCATCCGGCTGGAATAACGGCTAGGGGGCCCGCGTGCAGCTACAGGCCTGGGTCGCGTGGGGCGCGCTGGTCGGGACCACCGCGGTGATCGGCGCCTGGGCGTGGGCCCGCTTGCGCCCTTCGCCTGCCGCGCGGGCGTTGCGGGCGTGGGGCGACGCACAGGGTGTGCACCGGCGGGGCGACGGTGTCGACCAGCCGCTGGAGCTCGTCGGCCGCCGCCGCGACCGGCTGTTCACGGTGGCGCTGCAGCGCGGGCCGCCCGAGGTGCTGTTGCTCGCGATCGACTGCGACGCCGGCGGGGACGGGCCGCTCAGCGAGGGGCGCCACCTCTCCGACGGCGCGCTCGCCACCCGCGTGACCGCGCCGCCGGTGGCGCTGTGCGCCGACCCTGGCCCGTGGCTCGACGCGCTCGCCGACGCCGCCGAAGCGTTGGAGGCGGACACCCCGTCGGTGCGATAGGGGCCGGGCATGCGCGGCGCCCGCGACATCACCGCGAGCATGAACGAAGCGCCCAGCGTCGAGATCGCGCTGATGCCGGCCGACTCGCCGTTCGCGGCCACCGTGGCGCGAATCGCGACGGGCCTCGGCGCGATGCTGGTGCGCCACGACGCGATGCCCTCGGCCGAGGTGCCGGTGCGCATCCTCGTGGTCGACCTCACGCGCATCACCTCACCGGCACGGCTCAACAACCGGTGCGTGGTGATCTCCGACGACCCGAGCTTCACCGCGTGGGACGTCATCCCGCCCGACGAGGTCGAGGCGCGGCTGCCCCGAAGCGTGCGCAACCTCGTGGACTGCGAGCTGTTGCGGGCCCGGGCCGAGGGTGAGCGCGAGACCATCGCGGTGCTCAACCAGATCGGGTACGCGCTCTCCGCGATCACCGACCGGACGCGCCTGCTCGACGAGCTGCTCACGCACAGCCGCCGCGCGGTCAAGGCCGACGGCGCGAGCATCTACCTGATCGACGAAGCGGCCGTTGGCGCCGACGCCACGCTCGGCGGCGCGCGGGTGGGGCGCACGATCCGGTTCGCCGCCGCACAGAACGACACCGTCCCGTTCTTCCCGCCGCGGGCGGTGCTCCCGGTCGACGATGCGAGCCTGGTCGGCTTCGTGGCCAACCGTGCGTTGCCGATGAACATCCCCGACGTGCGCAAGCTGCCGCGCGAGGTGCCGTACCGTCCGTCCGGCGCGTTCGACGAGGCCACCGGCTACCAGACGCGGTCGGTCATGCTGGTGCCGCTGATGGACCGCGACGGTCGGGTCATCGGCGTCCTCCTCTTCGTCAACCACAAGCCGGTGGCGGGCATTCCGCTGGCCAGCTTCGACCGCATCGGCGTCTTCACCGACCGTCACCTCGCCCTGGCGCGGTCGGTCGCGTCGCAGGTCGCCGTCGCGTTGGAGAACTACCGGCTCTACCGCGAAATCACGATGTTGTTCGACGGGTTCGTCGAAGCGGCGGTCACCGCGATCGAAGCGCGCGACCCGTCCACCGGCGGCCACAGCCACCGCGTCGCGCAGCTCACCGAGCTGCTGGCGCGCGAGATCAACGACAGCGACGAAAAGCCGTTCGCCGCCGTGCGCTTCTCGCAGCGCGAGCTCACCGAGCTCCACTACGCCGCGATCCTCCACGACTTCGGCAAGGTCGGCGTGCGGGAAGAGGTGTTGCTCAAGGCGGCGCGCCTCTACCCGTGGGAGCTGGCCCAGATCGAACAACGGTTCCGCGTTGCGGCGTTGCAGGCCCAGCTCGAGGCGATCAAGGAGCACTCGGTCCCGGGCATGCTGCCGGGCCGGCTTTCGCAGCTCCACGACGATCTCACGCTGGTTCGCCGGCTCAACCGCCTCGGCCGCGTCGGCGACAACGAGTCGGCGGCGGTGCGCGGGGTCGCCGACCGCTGGCGACTCAGCGAAACCGAGCCCGTGCTGCACCCCCGCGAGGTCCGGCGCCTGTGCATTCCGCTCGGCACCCTCGACCCCGAGGAGCGCCTGGAGATCGAGCGCCACGTCGAGCACACCTACCGCTTCCTCCGTGTCATTCCGTGGACGCGGGAGCTGCGCAACGTGCCCACGCTCGCCTACGCCCACCACGAGAAGCTCGACGGCTCGGGCTACCCCCGGCGCCTGCGCGGCGAGGCCATCCCCTATGGTGCCCGGCTCATGACCGTGGCCGACATCTTCGACGCCCTCACCGCCGGCGACCGGCCCTACAAGGGGGCGTTGTCCCCCGAGAAGGCGGTCCAGATCCTCCGCGCGGAGTCCGCGTCGGGCAAGGTCATGGCCGACGTGGTCGAGCTCCTCAACGCCAAGCGGCTGTGGCAGCAGGTGGTCGAGCCGGGGAGCTGAGGGTCCGGGCGGGCGGCGCGCCGCGACCGTCCCGACCTCGATCCGAAGGCCTGCTGGCGGTCCAGGATCGGCACGCCGGAGCGCAGCGGCGCGGTCTTCTCGGTGCCGACCTCGTCCAGCTTGACGCGGATGCGCTCGATCCACTCGATGTAGGGCTTGGCGGCGGCGAGGGTGTCCTTCAGCTCCTTGTCGTCGACGATGCGGCCCTTCTCGAGGTCGACGAGGAACATCTTCCCCGGCTGCAGGCGCCACTTCTTGACGATGCGCTCCTCGGGCACCGGCAGGCAGCCGCATTCGGAACCCATGATCACGAGGTCGTCGTCGGTGACGATGTAGCGCGAGGGGCGCAGTCCGTTGCGGTCCAG
>SXOM01000035.1 GCA_005776735.1 Pseudomonadota bacterium | reverse complement strand
GCTCCAGTTCAATCACCGGCTGCAGTTCGGCGGGGTAGGCGACATCCAGGCGATCGATCTTGAAGATATCGAGCAACTGCCGGCCGCGCGGGTAGGTATGACCTCGACCACCTGGGCAGCCGCGGGCTCGGGCAGGTGCATCGCGTCGAGCGAGAGCGCGGCGATGCGGGGGGTCGCGAGGCGCTCCCCGGGCCACGACCGGCGGGCGGCGCGCATGGAGGTGCCGGCGCGCCCGGCGAGGAAACGCTCCTGCCGGCGGTCGCGGCGGCGACGGGCCGCCGCGAGCTTGCGCATCATCGCGTGGAACGGCGCCGAGGACAGGAAGACCATGCCGTCCTGGGCGACCGGCCCCTCGGACGCGACGCCTTCGCCGGCCCACGGGTCGTCCAGCCCCAGCCGGGCGTAGAACGCGGGCGACATGCCGAGCCGCGGCCGGCGGCGCGTGCGCGCCTCCATCCGGTCAACCAGCCCCTCTCCGGGGATGCGGCGATTGTCCCCCATCGTTGCCTCCCGCTAGCTGATCTGGATTCCGGAGTGGGCGATCTCGACCATCTCGACCGCGACTTCGGCGCTCTCGGCGTTGAAGTGCGGCCCCTCCCACGAGACGGGCCAGCCGTCGGTGAAGTTGTAGCGCCGCACCTCTTCGCCCGCCACGGTCATCATCACGATGCTGCCGCTCTTGCGCTTGGCGAACTCGTCGCTGAGGACTTCGTTGCGCCACTGGGCGAGCTGCGTGTCGGAGCTCACGCCGTAGCGGAGCACGATGTTGTCCCACCGGGACTGGCCGGGGAGCTTGTGCACGCGGTGGTTGACCCCACCCTCTTCGATCTCGAAGACCTGGGTGGAGGACTTGAGGCCGCTGGCCTCCCGGAACTGCGCGACCGGCGTCGTGGAGCCGCCGAGCACCAGGTAGAACATGAACCCACCCTCGGGATCGGCCACGCGGGGGCTGTTCTCCGGGCCGGTGTTGGTGCCGATGCTCGTTTCGGCGCGGGCGTTGGTGGTCGCCGCCTGGCCCTTCATCGAGAAGTTGAGCGAGGCCCCGCCGAAGTCGACCTTGGCGCCCAGCGACGGCTGACTACCCGCACGACCCTGGCCGCGGCCCGCGCCGCCCTGGATGTCGAGCTGCGGCTGGTTGCCCGCGCGGCCCTGCCCGCGGCCCGCGCCGCCCTGGATGTCGAGCTGCGGCTGGCTGCCCGGGCGACCCTGGCCACGGCCGGCACCACCCTTGATGTCCAACGTCGGCTGCGAGCCGGGGCGTCCCCCGCCCATGCCGGCGCCACCACGGAGTTCGAGCGAGGGCTGAGCGCCCCCCCGTCCCTTGCCACGTCCCTTCCAGTCCGCCATGAGACCTCCGCGAAGGATCGCTATCCAGTCTTTCCGCTACGCGCCCGGAGCTCCGAGGCGTAGATCGATCAGAATCTGTTCGGTGGCCCCCACCGGCTTGAGCTTCACGGCGACGTGGAGCTCTCCCCGGTCACGGACCACGAGCGGATTGGTCGAGCCATTGCACTCTACCGAATATTCTTCGAGCGCGCGAGCCCCCGACAACAATCCTGCGTTCCAGAGCTGCTCCAGGCGGGCGAGGACGTCGCGCTCCACGATCTTCCAAAGGCCGGTTTCGTTAGGTTCGAACACGGCCCATTCGTTGTCGCGGCGCAGTTGTTCGCCCACCATGCTCACGATGCGGCGGCTGTTGATGAACGTGAACGTCGGGTCGGTGGACATCGTGCGCGCGCCCCAGACGACGACGCCCCGCCCCGGCGCGACCAGGAGCGGGTTGATGCCGAGCTCGCCCACCGCGCCGACCTCGCTCCAGTCCATCTCCACTTCGGTGTGCGTGGCGCCGCGGACCGTGACGTTGGCCGGGGGCCAGGCGATGCCCGTGGGCTGGCGTTCGCGCTCCATGCGCGCGTACACGCCGAGCATCGCCCCGGACGGCGGGAAGCACTCGTCGCCGGCCATCAGGAAGGGGTAGTAGACCGCGCCCCACGAGCGCGTGCCCGGGTCGCGCGCCCGAAACTCCTCGAACCACCGCCCCAGGAGCTCGCCGTGCAGGCCGCGCGGGGCGTCGAGCACGAGGAACCGGTTGTTCATCTGGCGGCAGTGTGCGAGCAGCTCGTCCACCAGGGCCTCGCCACGCCAGCTGACCCGGCCGAGCCGGCTCACTTCGCAGCGCATGTAGGCGAGCACCGGCACCGCCAACAGGGCGATGTCCTCCTCGACCCGCAGGCGCTCGAAGAGCGGCGCGAGGACACCCTCCGCGAGGCCAGCGCCGTGAAGCGCGGACTCGTCCTCCACGCACGCGACGAAGACGTGAAGCTCGTCGCCGCCGTTCTCGAAGAACGAGCGCACCGCCCGGCGGGTGACCGGGTCGACGAGGTCGTGCTGCGGGTGGGCGCTGAGCTCCTCCCATCGCCGGAGCGGAATCTGGATGAAGTCGCCCGCCGTCGCCTCGGCGGGCCACCGACTGCGGAAGACGAACCCGATCAACCCCGCGATGTCGCAACGAACGAGCGCACGCGCACGTTGCGGGGTCGAGTTGTGCTGGATCAGGATTCCGGGGCGCATGCTCAGTCGTTAGCGGGGGGCGTTGATCTTCTCGTTGATCGTGGAGATCTCCTTCACCCACGCGTGCCGCTCCTTGTGCGACATTTCGAGGATGACGTCCTTTGCCCAGTGGAAGTGGTAGGCGACGAAGGCTACCTCCTTGAAGATGTTCTCCAAGGGGTAGCTTACGATTCCCCCAGGCGTCCGAACTCCTTCTCGAACTTGGCCCCGCACTCGGGGCAGCTCACCGTGATGGTGGCTTCGTCTTCGTTGATTCGGTTGTACATCTCTTCGAGGAAGCGGAGGTCGCCCGCGAAGAGGTTTTCGACCGTGCCGGTGTTGACCTCGTTGAGCGTGCCCAGACGGGTCACGACGCGCGAGAGGAGCACGATGATGAGGTAGGCCCGATTGCGCTGCACGCGCATGTCGGTGAGCGGGGTGATCTCGTCCTTGGCGTTGGCCAGACGCATCACGCCTTCGCGGTGCAGGACCCCGTCCTTGTCGACGTACCCGCGCGGGAGGATGAACTCGTACTCGGTCTTGAAGTCGGAAGCCACGGCGTCCTCGGGTAACTGCGGGAAGGGAGGGGAGGGGGCGTTACGGGGGAGGGCGTCAGCCCTCCCCCGTCCCAAGATCATCGGCGTTGGCCGACGGCTACTCTTCGATCAGAGCGCCGCCGTCCCACTGACCGATGCTGAAGATCACGAACTCGGCCGGCTTGACCGGGCAGATGCCGATCTGGATGTTGACCTGGCCCGCGTCGATGAGGTAGCGCGGGTTGGTCTCGTCGTCGCACTTGACGTAGAACGCCTCTTCGGCCGTGGTGCCGAAGAGCGCGCCGGACCGCCACACGCGCATGAGGTACGCACGGAGGTCGCGGGTGATCTTCTTCCACAGGGTGTGGTCGTTCGGCTCGAACACGGCCCACTGGCTGCCCAGCATGATCGACTGCTCGACCATGATGAAGAGACGGCGGACGTTGATGTACTTCCAGGACGGGTCGGAGGCCGTGCCGAGGGTACGGGCGCCCCACACGCGGATGCCGCGGTCCTTGAAGATGCGGACGACGTTGATGCCGCGGTCGTTGTACTGGCCCTGCTCCAGACGGTTGATGTTCTGGGTGAGGCCGGTGATCCCCATCAGGATCTCGTTGGCGGGCGCCTTGTGCACGCCGCGCTCGCCGTCGACGCGGGCGTAGAGCCCGGCGATGTGGCCGCTCGGCGGGACGTAGAGCTCGTTGCGCTCGGCCTTCATCAGCTTGCGCCGGTTGGGGCCGGTGATCTTGATGTGCTCCTGGTTGCCCGTGAACCAGCTCGGCTTGGTGACCTTGACCCACGGCACGTAGATGGCGCCGTAGCCCTTGTTGGACGCCGGGATGTCCATGTTGCCGTCGGACACGATCGGGCCGTCGAGGATCGCGAAGCGGTCCTTGCGGACCTCGCAGAGCTCGAGCATCTCCTTCTGCTGGGTGGGCGTGAGGCCCGGGGCGACCATGAGCGCGATGTCGTCCACGTCGTCGAACGCGTAGAGCCCGAGCTTGTCGGCCTGGTTCTCACGGATGGAGCACTCGGTGTCCTGGGTGCCCATCAGGTAGACGTAGCACTTGCCGCCGCCGTTATCGAAGAAGCCGTTGACGCCGGCCACGAAGTTGAAGTTCGTCGGCTGGCTGAGCCAGTCGCGGAACTCCGCCTTGAGCGCGTCGTCGCTGTTGAGGGCTTCGTACACCGCGTCGGCCGCGTCGTCGGGGTTGTTGAAGCTCTTTCCGACGAGCTCTTCGACCGGGCGGGTCTCGATCAGGTACTGCGCGAAGTAGCTCTGGAGCCAGCGGAAGAACTCCGCCTTGTTGGTGATCGCCACCGGCGGCACCGAGTACTCGCTGCGCATCGCGCTGCCCGCGGTGCCCTTGACCTCGTAGCCGTAGGCGCCGAGCACGTCGGCGGCGGTCTTGGGCTGGGCCTTGTCGAGCGGGAAGGTCTCGTGCAGGCTGTTGAGCAGCTTCTCGACCGCCTCGTCGGAGTCGGAGACCACCTTGCCCTCGACGCTCATGGAGATCTCGGGGACCTCCATCGTCTTCTCGGCCCAGGAGATCTTGACCTTGCCCTTGGTGCCCGCCTCGAACTTCGGGGCGCCGGCGCCAGCCTTGGGCGCGCCGTACAGCTCGAAGTACTTCTTGACGTCGCGCACCGCCTTGCGGTCGAGCTTCATCGCGGTGGTGAGCGCCGTGGTGGCCTCGACCGCGTCGCCCTTGACGTTGCCCTTCTCGTCGATGAGCTGGGGCGGGACCTTGCCGCGGAGCTGGCGCTTGCCGTTGGAGCCGGTGACGGCCGTGGCGTCGATCGGCGGCTTGAAGTTGAAGAGGCCGATGAAGCCGGGGATGCTCGTCGAGACCGACGCGATCGGCTTGGCGCCGCTGTCGACTTCGCGGATGTATACGCCTGGGGTGTGGTAGTCCATGACCTGTCAGTCCTCCGAGTCTTGGTCAGAATCCGCGTTCTTGCGGAAGAAGTGCGCGGTCGGCCCGGGGGGCGTGCGCGGCTTTGGGGGAGGCGCTCCGGGACGGATACGCCCGTTACGGGACGACCCCCCACCATCCGCCGGGGGCGAGGTGGAGGAGAGCCGGCCCATGCGAACGGTCGAGCCGCCCGCACTCTTGTACAGTGGTCCATCTAACGCCACGCGCGCCCGGTACGTCAAGAAAGGACGGTACGGCGCTTCGTGGAGGGTGAAGAGATTGATGGCGTCGCCGACGGTGAGATCGTCGGTGAGGGCGAGCGAAACCTTCTCGACGAGCAGCCCGTCGTCGGCCGGCGCGTCGTCGTCTTCGTTCGGCGCCTGTCCGGTGAAGCACGCGGGGTCGTAGGTGCGCCCGAGGCTGTCGACCTCGCGCCCGTCGGGGAGCACGAAGCGGCGCGGGCGGTGGATGAGGTGCGTGGCCTCGTTGAGGCGCACCAACAACCAGCCCATCAGGCGCTCGGCGTCGCTGCGGAACTTGCTGTGCACCGCGACCAGGTAGAACAGGTCGAGCAGGAGCGGCGGCCGGTGGAAGTACACCTCGCCCTCGGAGGCGTCGGCCTTGACGAAGACCGGCGCCTGGCGATGGCGCTTGCTGTTGAGCAGAGAGGCGTTCTGCGCGAGGCGGTACATGTAGATGTACACGACCTCCTCGCGGTCCTTGGGGACGAACTTCAGGTCCTCTTCCAGCCGGGGGGGCTGGCCGCCGAGGTTGTACCCGTCGACCAGGAACTTGTGCATCGCCTCGGTCGTCTCGCCGATGATGCTGCGGCCGGACGCCGGGCCGGCCGCGGCGAGGAGCTCCGCACGTTCGGCCGGGGTCATCGGGTGCGCTCCGCCGGGAGCGGGGGCACGACCTGCGCCTGGGACGGACGCGGGGCGAAGGCGCGGGGGCGGGGCTGCACGACGGGAGTAGACCGCGCCTCGGGCCAGTCCGCAACCGCCTCGCGCAGCGCGTCGCCGAACGCGGGCCGCGGCTCGGCGGTGGGCGAGGGAGGAACGAGCTCCTGGCGGAGGGGACGCGCACCGGACATCGCGAACGGCGTGCGCACCAGGCGAATGAGCTGTGGCGCGTTGGGCCCCGGCGTGGCGAGGCGCTGCGGGGCGCGGACCTGGACCTCGCGGACGACGCGCTGGTCGCGCGCCGGGACCGGATCTGCCGGTTCCGGACGCGCTTCGTCGAGGTGCAGGCGCAACGTCGAGCCGGGCCGCACGTCTGCGCCGGGCATCCGGCGGTCGAGGCGGCGACGGGGGTCGAATCGCATGCGCCGCGATCGTATCGCGCCGCGCCGAGCCGCAAGGGCGCGGATAGAAGATCGTCATGGCCCGGCAGCGCAGCGTCGCCTCCACGACCGACCGCGGCGGGCGTCGGGTGCGCGGCGAGGTTCGCGAGGCGCTCGAGGGCGCGTCGGCCGAGCAGCTCCGGCGTCTCGGGCGGGTGCTCGGCAACGATGCGCTCAGCGGCAAGGTCGCGGGCAACGACCGCCTGCGGGACGCGCTCCTGGCCTTTGTGGCCGAGCGGCTCCAGGCCATCGAGCTCGCGCAACGCGCCGAGAAGAAGGCGCTGCAGACCCGCGGCGACTGGTTCCGACGCACCATGCGCGGCGAGCGGGGCATCACTCTCCCCGAGCCGTCCCGCTGGGCTGGCCCCGCGCACCTGTATCGGAAGGCGGGCGAGGCGCTGTGTGCGGGCGATCTCGGCCGGGGCGCCGACCTGTTGCGCCAAGCAACCGAGGCGGACCGTGCCACGTTCAAGGCGGCGCCGAAGCAGCTCGATCTCCGGCCGAAGGAGCGCGCCGCCGCCGTCGACCCTGCGGCGATGCAGGAGGCCCGCGCGGGG
This sequence comes from Pseudomonadota bacterium, assembly GCA_005776735.1. Taxonomy (GTDB): domain Bacteria; phylum Myxococcota_A; class UBA796; order UBA796; family SXON01; genus SXON01. The sequence continues at coordinate 311 of SXOM01000035.1, read as the reverse complement.
GAAGGGTGCAACCCGACGACGGCGCCTGAGCTCTTCGCCGCCGCTACGCGCATCGAAGCGGTCACCCAGGACGCGCGTGCCGTCGGCATCTGGCCCACGCGCGGCCAGCACCACTGGTGGGAGGCCGAGGTCGAGGAGGAGGAAGATCCTGCGCGCACCGGCGATCGGAAGCTCGGCAAGCGCCTGCGCGAGCCCGCCGCCCAGGCCGACCTCGCGCGCCGCCCCGACGCCCCCGTGCAGGCCCCGGCGCCCGCGGTCGAGCAGGTGGCGGCGCAGTTGACGCCCCGCGCGCCGGAGCGGGAGGCGGAGGC
>SXOM01000282.1 GCA_005776735.1 Pseudomonadota bacterium | reverse complement strand
CCACGCGGCCTTCGAGCCCCGTCTTCATCTTCAGCCTCCGGAAGTCCTGGATTCGAGCAGGTGGACGCCCACGACCAGGCCCCCCGCCTCCCACCGGTCGCGCGCGGCGCGCCGTTGCCAGCGCACCTCGAGGTCGACCCATGCGCTCATCGCGCCGGTGTCGACGACGATGCGCAGGCGCTCGGTGGGCTGGGCCCCCAGCGCCATCGCGCACCCGTCGGCGCCCACGTTCAGCAAGGTGCCGTCGCACTGGAAGGGGTCGGTGACGCGCACCGGCCACTTCAGCCGTTCACGCTGGCCGCCGCGGCGCTGGCCGAACGCGTCGGCCGGGGCATCCTCGGCCGCCTTCAGCGCCTGGTCGCGCAGGAACACGCAGTCGAGGTAGCGGCTGAGCGCCTGCTCCCCCAGCTTGCCGACGAGGACCTGCCGCGCCGCGACGTAGCGGTGCATGCAGCGCAGGTACCGGTCGAGGAACATGCCCTGCTCGGCGTCCTGGCGGACGGCTTCGGGCCGGGGGGCGTTGACCAGCTTGCGGCGCAGCGTCTCCGCCGCGGTGTGGAGGTCGAGGAGGTCGTCGGCGCCGTGGCGGATCCACTTGAGCCGCTCGCCCACCGACACCGCGTCGTCGGTGAGCGCGAAGATGGGCAACGCCCCGCCCGCCTTGCGGAACCGCCGAAAGATGGCCTGCGATTCGGGACGCGCGTGGATGAGCACGCCGTCGACCTCGGCGTCGGGCACCTCGTCTTCGGCCACCAGTTCGACCACGCCTGCGAGCGCCCTCGCCAACGTGTCGGGGACCGCCCCGCCGAGGACCATGTACCGGATGGGGATGTCGCGCACCCCTGCCCAGTATCCGGCCGCGGCGGTAATGGGTCGCACATGCCCCTGGACCTGCGCGATGAGCCGATCCCGTGGACCGCACCTCGGGCGGCGAGCGCCGACCTGGTCGCGGTCGCGGCCGACACCCTGCGCGCCTGGGAGGCGATGGCGGGTCAGAGCGCGCCGGGTGCGCCGGTCGAGCGCGCCGGGGCCGTGGACGTCACCTTGCGTTGGGTGGTCGGCGTGGCGGCGGCCGATGCACGGACGGGCGCGGATCGGCTCGGTGATCCTACCTTCCTCGAACGATGCCTCGCTGGGTTGCGTTGGGTTCCCGACGTGGAGCGGCCCGGCGAGTCGATTCGGCTCACGCGGTACCTCGTGTACTCGGTGCACGGTCGGGCCGCGCCGGAGGGCTTGTTCCAGTTCCCGTTGTGGGCGTTGCCCGGGGACGAAGCTGGCCTCGACGTGGCGACCGCCGAGGCCCGCCGCGCGGGACTGGACCGGTTTCGCTACACACGTCAGGACGTGGTGGCCGGCGTGTTCAAAGACGGCGGCGCCGCGGCCGGGCGCGCGGCGCCGTTGGTGTGGTTGGAGCGCGAGGCCCACGAACAGGCGCTGCTGCAGGGCACGGTGGCGGTGGACGTGGGGGCGTCGACCCAGCTCTACAACGTGCACCGGAACAACGGGATCGCGTACGACAAGGCGGAGCGGGACACCAAGAAGCAGCGCGCCTACTGGTACTTCCGCAGCATCGACGCGGTGCGCGGGTGGGCGGCGGAGCCGGTGCCCGGTCCGGCGCTGCGCGCGGGCGTGGCGGTGGCGGGCGACCTCGCCAACGTCGGGTTCGGGCGGCTGCTCGCCCTGAAGTCGGCCGACGGGCTGCGCCTGGTGGTGCTGGCCGACACCGGCGGCGCGTTTGTCGACAATCGCCACCAGCTCGACCTGTACACCGGGGTGCATCCCGACTTCGCGGCGTTCCAAAGGGCGACGGCGGCGATCGGCGACACCGCGCAGGCGTGGGTGGTGCGCCCGCGGTTGGAGACGCCCGGCTGCGCCGGGGAGTAGCCGCTACCCGCGCCGACGGCGGCGCAGCCACCCCGCGAGGCCGAGCATCCCGACCCCGGCCACGTAGTACTCCTCCGACGGGGTGAGCTCCTCTTGGAACGCCGTCTCGTCCTGGATGTAGATGACGGTGGTGGCCTCCACGGTGCTCGACCCGTCGGCGAACTCGGGGTCGACGGTGTTGGTGGCAGGCGTGACCATCGCGTCGTACCGGGTGAGCCAACGTTCGGTGCCACCGTCGTCCACGGCGCCGGCCCAGGCTTCCCACGCTTTGCGTCGGGTGTCGCCATGGTGCAGGAGGAGCTGCGCGTAGAGGCCCGCGGCGTCGACGTAGTCGGGCCCCGCGACGTCCCAGGGGTGGCCGTCCTTCTCGTCCGGGTTGGCCACCGGCTCCCACCCCGACAGGGTGGCCGTGCCGCTCCCGAGCACCAGCCACTCCGTACGCACGTAGGACACCGAGCTGGACTGCCCGAGCTTCGCCGGGAAGATCGCGTGGAGCTCGCCGTCGGCGCCGGCGCCGTAGGTCAGCGCCAGCGGATCGAGCACCACGCCCGCTTCGGTCGGCTCGACGTCGGGCCGGAGCTGCACCGCGACGAACTCGTAGTCCAGCGGGTCGGCGACGTACTCGGCGATCGCCGGCGCGATGAGCGTGGTGTCGTACCCGTGGTCGTCGAGCCACGTCTTCAGCGAATCGGCGTCGGTGGCCGCGAGCGTGGTGTACTCGAAGTCGCCGGCGAAGCCCTGGCCGGTCACGGTGACGCCGGTGTCGCCCCCGCCGCCCGCCCGGTCGTTCTTCAGCCCGTACGACGAGCCACATCCGCAGCCGCTCTCCTCGGAGATCGCGGGGTCGACCGAGACCACCGGCGCCGAGAGCGCGAGGAGGCGGTCCAGCCGGTCGGCGTCGCCCTCCTCGACCGCGGTGACGGTGCCGGGCACCGCCAGCACCCACGCGAAGTCGTCCGCGTCGCCTTCGTAGCGCGCACGGTAGGTCACGGTGATGCGGTCCGTACCGAGGTCGAAGAGGGCTTGCTGCGCGTCGGACGCCGCGAGCTTGCCGGGGGTGGGGACAAAACCGCCACAGGCGGCGGCGGGGGCGACGAGCGCGAGGACGAGGAGCATCTTCTCAGCATAGCCGTGGGGCACACGCCGCGACCGTCCCGAATCGCGCGGAGTCCGGCGCGTGTGCCATCGGCCGTGCGACGCCGCCCGGATCCGGCCGCTTTCGGGACGGGCCTACGGCGTCGCCCACCGGCCCCCAGAGCCGGCAATCCGAGTTAGCCGCCGACCGCCATGGACGACGCCTTGCAGACGCTCGCGTACGAAGCCGGCCGCCGCCGCACCTTCGCCATCATCTCGCATCCCGACGCGGGCAAGACCACGCTCACCGAGAAGCTCTTGCTCTACGGCGGCGCCATCCACATCGCCGGCGCCGTCAAGTCGCGCAAGGCGAGCCGGCACGCGGTGAGCGACTGGATGAAGATGGAGCAGGAGCGCGGCATCTCCATCACCAGCTCGGTGCTCCAGTTCGATCACCGGGGCAAGAAGCTCAACCTGCTCGACACCCCGGGTCACGCCGACTTCTCCGAGGACACCTACCGGGTGCTCGCCGCGGTGGACTGCGCGGTCATGCTCATCGACAACGCCAAGGGGGTCGAGGATCGGACGCGGAAGTTGTTCGAGGTGTGCCGGATGCGCGGCATCCCGGTGCTCACGTTCATCAACAAGTGCGACCGGGAGGGAATCGAGCCGCTGACCCTGCTCGACGACGTGGGGAAGGCCCTCGGGATCGAGTGTGCGCCGGTCAACTGGCCGGTCGGCAGCGGCCGCGAGTTCGTCGGCGTGTACGATCGGGCAAGCGGGAAGGTGCTGCGTTTCGGGGAGGGCCGCGGGACCGACCTCGTGCAGTTCGAGGCGGTCGACCCGAGCGAGGTCTCGGACCGGCTCCGCGCCAAGCTCGACGAGGACCGCGAGCTGTTGGACATGGCGGGCGACACCTACGACCCGGCGCGGTTCCTCGCCGGCAGCCAGACCCCGGTGTTCTTCGGCTCCGCGATGAACAACTTCGGCGTGGAGCCGTTCCTCAACGCGATGGTCGACATGGCGCCGAGCCCGCAGATGCGGCCGTGCACCGGGGCCGAGCGCCCCCCCGAGGACCCGCGCTTCTCGGGGTTCATCTTCAAGATCCAGGCGAACATGAACCCGCGCCACCGGGACCGGGTGGCGTTCCTGCGCATCCAGAGCGGGAAGTTCGAACGCGCGATGGAGGTGATCGTCCACCGCACCGGGCAGACGCTCAAGCTGAGCAAGCCGCACACGTTCCTGGGGAGCGAGCGGGAGCTCCTCGAGGACGCGTGGCCCGGCGACGTGGTCGGCCTGTTCGATCCGGGCGAGCTGCGCATCGGCGACACGTTGTACGTGAAGGACCGCGTGGAGTACCAGGGCATCCCGCGGTTCGCTCCCGAGTACTTCGCCAGGGTGAAGCTCAAGGACCCGATGCGGCGCAAGCACCTCGCGGCGGGGCTGCAGCAGCTCAGCGCCGAGGGCGCGATCCAGTTGTTCATCCGTCCCGAGCTGGGGGACCAGGACCCGTTCCTGGGCGCGGT
>SXOM01000034.1 GCA_005776735.1 Pseudomonadota bacterium | reverse complement strand
CGGCGCGCCCGGCGATCCCGCGGCGCGCGCCCGCCCCGGCCGCTCGAAGGCGCCGGTCGCGGCGCGCCGCCCTACCGCTTGGGCTTCGCCGGCTTCTTGCCTTCCTTCTTGGCCAGGATCGCCTCCATCTGGTCCATGATGCGCTCCATGTTCGCCGCGAGGGCGTCGTACGGGGCGGCCGTGGCCATGTCGACGCCGGCCGTCTTCAACAGGACGTAGGGGTCGTCCTTGCCGCCCGACTTCAGGAGCTCGAGGTATCGCTCGACCGCACCGGGCTTCTTCGCGATCACGTCCTGCGCGAGGAGGCTCGAGGCCGCGAGGCTCGTCGCGTACTGGTAGACGTAGAAGTTGTAGTAGAAGTGCCCGATATACGTCCACTCCCAGCCGACGTAGTCCGGAACCTGGGTGACGCCCTGGGCCTCGCCGTAGTAGCGCCGGACGATGTCGAGGTAGGTGGCGGTGAGCGAGTCGCCGGTCAGCGGCTCGCCGCGCTCGACCTGCGCGTGGATCGCCAGCTCGAACTCGGCGAACTGCGTCTGCCGGAAGTAGGTGCCGCGCAGGTTCTCGAGCTGCGAACCGAGGTAGAACAGCCGCTCGTCGTCGGTCTTGGCGCTCTTGAGCATCGCCTCCAGCAGCAGGGCCTCGTTGAACGTCGACGCCACCTCGGCGATGAACGTGGCGTAGTCGGCCTTGGGGTAGGGCTGCGCGCGCGCCGAGAACACCGAGTGCATCGCGTGGCCCCACTCGTGCGCCAGCGTGGACACGCTGTTGTAGTCGCCGGTGTGGTTGAGCAGGAGGAACGGGTGCACGTCGTACGCGGCGCCGTCCATGTAGGCGCCACCGCGCTTGCCGGGGCCGGGGTACACACTGGTCCACCGGCCGGCAAAACCGGCGGCGAGCCCGTCGGTGTAGGCCTTGCCCAGGGGGCGCGTGGCCTCCAGCGTGAGCGCCTGCGCTTCGTCGACGGTCCACGTCTTGTCGGAGGCGACGAGCGAGGGGTACAGGTCGTAGTAGCCGAGGTCGGTGATCCCCAGCATCTTCGCCCGCAAGCGCAGGTAGCGGTGCAGGGTGGGCAGGTTGGCGTTGGTGCGGGCGACGAGCGTGTCGTAGATCGTGCGCGGCAGGTGGTCGCCCGCCATCGCCGCCTCGACCGCGCTCGGGTACTTGCGGGCCTTCGCCACGAACCAGTGCCCGGCGACCGCGGTGTCGAGCATGCCCCCGAAGGTGCCGGCGTGCTTGCCGAGGGCGCCGAAGTAGGTCTCCATCACGAGCTTGCGGTCGTCACGGTTGGGGGCCAGCCGCCACGCCGTGTAGTTGGTGGGCGTGAGGGGGCCGGTGGTCCCGTCGGAGAGCTTGACCTCGGGCCACGTGATCTCGCCGTCCAGGAGCGTGCTGTGGAGGCGGTCGGGCGCGGCGAGCAGGTTGCCGGCCGACGCCAGGAGCGCTTCGCCCTGAGGGTCCAGCACGTGGGGTGCGTCGCGAACCGTGGTACGAAGCCAGTAGTCGTACGGACCGAGCGCCGGATCGGTGGCGATGAGCGCCTCGACCTTCGGGGCCCCCATCGCGAGGACCTCGGGCTGCCACGACGCGGTGGCCTCGCCCAGGCGGGTGTACATCATCTGCGCCTGCTGACTGCGCCCGAGCCAGGCGTCGTCGCGCAGATCGACGCTGGAGTGGTTCATCGCGTACACGCCGATGCGCGCGATGTCCTTCTGGGCGCCCCAGGCGCGCTCCAGGCACGGCCGCAGCTCGACCGCCAGGCGGCCGTTGCAGCTCGCGAGCGCGTCGAGGTCCTTGCCGGCCTGCGCCACCGCGGCCTCCCAGGCACCGACCGACGGGTAGACGACGGAGAGGTCCCACTCGTCCTGCGGGCGAGGGGCGGGGTCGGCGGCGAAGGCCGAGAGCACGAAGAAGGTGAGCACCCGGCGGGCTAACCCCGAGGGCGATGCGCCGCGACCGGGCCCGACCTCGATCGAGGCCGGCGCGCATCGCGCCGCCGGGGCCGAGGTTACCCTGGGGGCATGCTCCTCTTCCTGGCCAGCGCCTGCACCTTCGTCACCGACGAGGAGTGGGCTGCGCGCGAGAAACCGTGCGAGATCGAGGGTTTGTACCTCGACCTCGACCACGACGGCTTCGGCTTCCAGGCCGCGCGCGACTGCGCCGAGGCTGCGGAGGGGATCCAGCGGGCGGGCGACTGCAACGACGCCGACCCGGCCATCAACCCCGAGGCGGTCGAGGTCTACTACGACGGGGTCGACACCAACTGCGATACGGTCGACGACTACGATGCCGACGGCGACGGCTACGCCTCCGCCGCGCACGGCGGCGACGACTGCTTCGACGACGCGGCGGTCGACGCGGTGCCGGCCGCCGAAGGCGACTGCGAGCTGCCGAGCGACGACATCGCCGCGGCGCGCATCTACCCGGGCGCCCAGGACGTGCCCTACGACGGGGTCGACGCCGACTGCTCCGGCGGCACCGACTTCGACGCCGACGGCGACGGGTACCGCGAGTGCGACGAGTGCGCCGACGGCGATGCGACGCTGAACCCCTCCGCCACCGAGGTCTGGTACGACGGCGTCGACCAGGACTGCGACGGCAACGACGGCGATCAGGACGGCGACGGCTACTACGCCGCCGACTACGTCGGCACCGTGCCGGAAGGCTGGATCGAGGGCGACTGCGACGACCTCGACGCGGGCGTCTCCCCCGGGGAGAGCGAGCAGTTCTACGACGGGGTCGACGCCGACTGTGCCGGCGACGACGACTACGATCGCGACGCCGACGGCCACCGCAGCGACACATGGCCCGACGGGCTGGGGCAGGTCGGCGACGACTGCGACGACGACGACATCACCCGCAACCCCTCGGTCGCCGAGGACTGCGGGTCCACCCGGGACGACGACTGCGACGGCGACAACAACGACGTCGGCGCCGACGCGTGCACCGACTGGTACGCCGACACCGACGGCGACGGCCTCGGCGACGCCGCCGACGCCGCGTGCACGTGCACGGGCACCGCGGCGCACCCCAGCGCCAACACCGACGATTGTGACGACGGCGACGCGGCGATCGGCATGCTCACCTGGTACCTGGACGCCGACCTCGACGGGTACGGCGTGCCCACGGGCACGGCGTCGGCGTGTACGGTGCCGGTCGGGTACGCGGCCACCGCCGACGACTGCGACGACGGGGAGGGCACCACCTGGCCCGGCGCCACCGAGAGCTGCGACGCGGTCGACAGCGACTGCGACGGCGAGCTCAACGACGAAGACGTGCTCTCCGCGTGCACGACCACCTGGTACGAAGACGTCGATGGCGACGGCTACGGCGACGCCGGCCAGTGCCTGTGCGCGGCCGAGGCGCCGTACACGGTGGCCCAGGACGGCGACTGCGACGACGCCGACGCGACCGTGTCGCCCGCGGCCACCGAGGTGTGCAACGACGGGGTCGACTCCGACTGCGACGAAGCGCCGGGCGCGTGCGCCTACGAAGGGGCACGCACGGTGGCCGACGCCGACCTGTCGTGGAGCGGAACCGGCTCGCTCGACAGCGCCGGGTCCGCGCTGGCCGCGGGCGGCGACCTCGACGGCGACGGGGTCGACGAGCTGCTGCTCGGCGCGTCCGGCTACAACGGCTCCGGCGGGTACTACGGCATGGTCGGGGTGCTCCGCCCCGGGGTCGACACCGCCATCGACGGCGGCCTCTTCACGCTCCTGCACGACGACGCGGCGGCCGACTTCGCCGAGCTCGTCCTGGCGCCGGGCGACCTCGACGGCGACGGTGCGGGCGACCTGCTCTTCGGCGTCCCCGACTCGATGAACGCCGAGGACGGTTTTGTCGCCCGCTTCGGCGCGCTCGGCAGCGGCGCGGCCGCGATGAGCGCCGCCGACCTGATCTTGTACTCGGGCAACGCCTCGCGCGAGGTCGGGGTCGCGGTGGCGGGGCCGGGCGACATCGACGGCGACGGCGTCGACGACCTCGTGGTCGGCTCACCGTACGACCCCGACTACGGCTACGGCGCGGTGCGTCGGGTGTCGGGCGACCTGACCGGCTCCTGGTACGTCACGTCGGCGGCGTCCGACGTCGTGGCGCGTGCGCCCGGCGGCCGGTTCGGGTACGCGCTCGGCGGCGGCGACGTCGACGGCGACGGCCTCGGCGATGTATTCGTGGGCGCGCCCTACGAGTCGGCGTCGACCACCTACTCCGGCGCCGTGTACGGGTACGTCGGCGGCTTCTCCGGCGGCGAGGACTTCCAGGTCTTCCCGGTGGTGAGCGACATCTTCCTGGGCTCGGTCGACCCGTTGGTCCACGACGTCGACAACGACGGCTACGCCGACGTCATCCTCGGCGCGCCCGCGGGCTCGGCGGTGTGGGTCATCCCCGGCACGGTCGCCGGGAGCCGCAGCGCCTCCGACGTCGCCTATGCCACCATCACCGGCGACAGTGGCACCAGCTTCGGAGCCGCGCTCGCCGCCGGCGACCTCGACGACGACGGCGTCGCGGAGCTGGTGATCGGCGCGCCGGGGGCCACGGCGGTGTACGCCTTCGCGGGCCCGCTCGCCCCGGGTTCCCTCGCGCTCACCGACGCCGCCGCGACGTTCGACGGCGCCGGCCACGAGGGGTTCGGCGCCAGCCTCGCCGTCCTGTCCGACGGCGACGGCGACGGCGTAGGCGACCTCGTCGTGGGGGCCTCCGGCGACGACGGTGCGGGCACCGACGCCGGCGCCGCCTGGTACTTCATGGGCGGCGGCTACTGAGCGCTGCGTCAGTGCTTGACGCCGCGCTTCCGCGGTGACTTGCCCGTGAGCGCGGTGACCATGTGGTACCCGAGCCAGCGAGCGGGCTCGGGCGGCATCCACGCCATCGGGCCCTGGTAGAACGGAAGGCCGCGCCACGCGGCGTCGTCCTTGTCGTACAGGTCGGCGAGGACCCGGCCCGCGAGGTTGGCCAGGGTGACCCCGTGGCCAGAATATCCAAGGGCGTAATACACGTTCTGGTGGTCCCCGCGCACACCCATCGCGCAGATCCGGTTCCACGTGAGCGCCACCGGCCCTGTCCACCGGTGGGCCACCGGCACGTCGGCGGCGGCCGGCATGTACTGGAGCAGGCGCCGGTGCACCGCGCCGTAGTCGGCCTCGGCCCGCCAGGCCGTCGCGCCCCCGAAGCCGTACCCGTACGCGGCGTTGTGTCCGCCGCCGAAGACGACCTCGCCCTCGGTGGTCATGCAGCCGTACGCGATGCGATCGAGGTCATCGTCGAAGCCGGCCACGCCCGGCGCCCAACCGCGCGCCGCCCACTCGGCCTCCGGGCGGGGCGCCGTGGCCACGACGTGCGCGAAGAGCGGGAACAGGCGGTCCTTGAAGTAGCCGAGCCGCGGGGTGTAGGCGTTGGTCGCCAGCACCACGGCTCCGGCGCGGACCGCGCCTTCGGGCGTGTCCACCCGACACGTGCTCCCTTCGGTGACGCGGAGCGCGGGCGTGCCCTCGTAGACGTCGACGCCGAGGCCCCGGACCACCGGGAGCAGCGCCTCGAGGAAGCTCACGCCGTCGAGGTGCCCGGAGGTAGGGTCGAAGGTGGCGCCCAAGGCGCCCGCGAGGCGCAGACGGGCGGGGAGCGCGCTCCCATCGAGCACCTGGAGGGGGAGCCCCTCCGCGCGCAGCGCCTCGACCTCGCGCGCCGCTTCGTCCAGGCCCGCCGAGCGGGTGTGCACGCTCAGCGTGCCGTCGCGTCGCCACCGCACGTCGAGGGCGTGCTCCCGGATGATGCCCTCGACCAGGTCGATGCCCGCCTTGGTCGCGCGCCAGATGGCGGCGGCGCGCCCGGGGTCGCCGGGCTCGACCCCGTTGACCCAGTTGAGCATCAGGCCCCCGTTGCGCCCGCTCCCGCCGTTGGCGATGCGGCGCGCCTCGAGGAGCACGATCTTCCGGTGCGGGTGGCGCTGTGCCAGGTGGTAGGCCGCGCTCATCCCCGTGAACCCGCCACCGATGATCACCACGTCGGCGTCGCGCTCGCCGCGGAGTGGCGGGAGCGGCTCCCGCGGCGCCGCGCGCGCCGCCCACAAGGACCGGTTCTCGTCGATGTGGGCGAGCATGGGCCGAAGATAGCTCGCCCCGCGGCTCGGCGTCCTGGGCGGCGCTGCGACGCCGACCCGCACCCCGGGTCGCCGCGTCTTGCCCGGCCCGCCGACCCAAGCGCCCGCGGACGGTATGATACGCTCCGCTCTCGTGCCTGACACCCGCCGCGTCCGCTTGTGCATGAAGGACCTGTACCAACAGGACCTGGTGGAGATGATCGAGCGAGAGACGCGGAATTTCCAGGTCTGGTCGATCGGCTTCCCCAGCCACCCCGACTTTGCCGAAGCGTACGAGCTCTTGTGGAACGAGTTCGGTCCGCACGGCGGCATGGAGCGCATCGAGGCAGTCAAGAGCTTCCTCCTCGAAGATCCGTACGAGCCCACGCCGGCCGGCGGCTACATGCGGTACTTCCTCCTGGTGGCCAAGGACGCCGAGGGTCGCCTGCTCGGCGCGCGCGACGGGGTGCTGTTGCTCAACCAGTCGTACGACCCCGACCTCCTGGTGGTCTTCCTCAGCCACATCGTGATGAAGCCCGAGGCGCGCGGCACGGTCTTGTCGTACTGGTTGCGCATCGCGCCGGTCGAGCTCGCGGTGCAGTACCTCGCCGACCTGCAGAGCATGGGGAAGATCAAGGTCCCCGCTCCCGATCAGCCAGCGCGCTACTTCGGCATGCAGATCGACCTCGCGGCCGAGATGGAGTACTTCGCGCCGGACGACCCGATCTCGCTCCAGCGCATCCTGTTCTACGGCCGGGGAGGCTTCGACGCGATCAACCCACGGTATTTCCCCTACCGTCAGCCCGACTTCCGCGACCCCGAGCTGATCCGCACCACCGGGAACCAGCCGGTTCCGTTCATGATGTTGTTGCGCCGCCTCGGGCGCGAACGACAAGCGGCCATCCCCACCGAAGAGGCGCGCGCGGTGATGCGGCTCCTCTACGACGACTTCGCGACCCACTGCTCGCCGGAGAACCTGCAGGACAGCCTCGACGCCGTGCTCGCCCGGTTGGGCACCCGCGAGTCACGCGGCAGCATCGAGTTGTTGCCCCTGCCGACGGGGGCCCGCGACCTGCACCGACTCCGGCCGCTTTTCCGCTACACCGCGTTCACCCGGTACTATCCGGGCGAGCCCGACACGTTGGCGTGGCTCAAGAGTGGAGTCGCCGAGAAGGTCAAGGCCAACCCGAGGTACCTGGACGACGAGCTCACCCGCATCGCCGAGGAGCTCGAGTCGCGGCCCCGCTACGTGTACCAGAGCCGCGAAAAAGACCCGGAGTGGACGCCAAAGACGGCGTCCTGGCGGCGTCGCTAGGCGCGGGCCGCCCCCGCGCCGGGCGCCACACCGCTCACAGGGAGCGCACCGCGTCGTCCAGTCGCTCCACGAGCTGGTCGACGTGCCGCGGGCCGAACACCAACGACGGGCGGAACCGGACGCTGCGGTCACCCGAGCCGCCGACCTCGACGCCGCGCGCGAGCATCGCGCGCACGAGGCGATCCCGGGAGGGGCCATCGGGCAGGTCCACCGCCGCGAACGTGCCCGCACCCCGCGCCTGCGCGAGCCACGCGGGGTGGCGCGCCTGGAGCTCGCCGAGCGCACCGACGAGCTTCTGGCCGGACAGCGCGGCGAGCTCGATGAGCCGATCCCGCTCCATCACGTCGAGGATCACGCTCGCCTGGGCGCCGCGGAGCGGGTCGCCGAGCCAGGTGTTGAAGATGCGGAGCGGCTCCGCGGGCATGAGCGACGCGCGGCAATAGAAGCCGCCGAGCTGCATCTTCTTGGAGAACGTGACGATGTCGGGCGCGGCCTCGGCACCCCACCCTTCGTGCGCCCACATCCGCCCGGTGGTGCCCACGCCGGTCTGCACCTCGTCGGCGATGAACGTGGCGTCGTAGGCGTCGCACAGGCGACGTAGGCCGGCGAAGAACGCGGGACTGGCGTGGCGATCGCCGCCCTCGCCCTGGATGGGCTCGACGATGACCGCCGCGATGCGGTCCGGCTGCGCGCGGAAGAGCGCCTCGACCGCGGCGAGCGACCTCGCTTCGGCGGCGGCGTTTTCGGCGGCGTACTCGGCCAGCGGGAAACGATTGGCGGGGAACTCCACCACCGGCCAGTCGAACGCGGGGAAGTCGAGCTTGTGGATCGCCTTGCTCCGGGTGGCGCTGAGCGAACCGAGGCTGCGCCCGTGGAAGGCGCCGGTGAACGAGATCACCTGCATCCGGTTGGCGCTCGCCTGGGCGTTCTGCATACACGTTGCCAGCTCGTCGGCGGATGCGGGCGCGCCCCCGCGGCGCCGAGCGGCGAACCTCACGAAGGCGGCTTTCAGCGCGTTCTCCACCGCCTCGGCACCGGTGGTCACGGTGAAGACGTGCGCCATTCCCGCCGGCGCGGCCTGCATCAGCCGCTCGACGACCTCGACCCACTCCGGCGGGACCGCCACCCCCAACGAGGGCCGCCACCCTGCGCACCAGTCGAACCGACCGCTCCGCCACGCGTGCACCAGCTCCGGGTGGTTGTAGCCGAGCGCGACGGCGGCGATGTGCCCGTACACGTCCAGGAGCACGTTGCCATCGACGTCGACGAGGTAGTTGCCGCGGCTGTTGGTGGCGTCCTGGTAGAAGTGGATGGTCCGCGCATCCTGCAGCGCGCCGTGCCGCGCGCGCAGCGCCGCGGACCGGGGACCCGGCACCGGCGTACGCAAAAGCGGCGCGGACGGCTCGCCGGGGAACTCGTACGGGCGCGGGGCCGACGCCATGCGCGCCGCGACCGCGCCGAGGTCGTGGAGCTCGACCTCGGGGTCCAGGCCCGCGATCCGGTACTCGGGCGGGTACGCGGGCAGCATCGCCGAGCGGAGGAGCGGCGCCAGGCGGAGCAGTTGATCCCCGCGCAGCGGCAGCTCCACCAGCGGCGCCTCCGTCTCGGGCCACGCCGCCAGCCAGCCCAGGCTGTACCCGGCGGCGGAGGCGATGTCCGCCGGCCGGACGGCGCGCTGGTGGATGCGGCTGAGATGGTTCACGACCGCAGCCACGAGCGGCTTGGGCAACGCGCGCGCAGTCGGGTCGTCCAGCCGCCGCACCATGAGCATCATCGGGACGTGCACCGCTGGGACACCGAGCGCATCGAGGTCGCGGAAGTCGGGCTGGAAGTAGGGCAGGGCCCGCGGGGCCACCGCCCGGAAGCCGGCCTTCGCGTACGCGAGGATGCGCGCCAGCGTGTCCTCCGCGTGAGGATCCACCGGCTCCATCTCGGCGATGAGCAGGGTCGGCGTCTCGGCAGGGTCCATCCCGCGCTCCCGCACCGCGCGCCGTGCGAGGGTGGCGGGGGCCGTCCGCACCAGGGACGCAAGCCCGGCCCGGCGGTGGGGCGGCGCGACGTAGCTGTGGCTCAGCAGGACGACGCAGACCCCCGCGCTCTGATCGGTGGCGACGAAGCAGTCGCGGACCGCCGCCAACCCACCGGCGGCATCGTGCCAGGCCAGAAGGTGGTAGCGGCACTGCACCGCGCCATCGAGGATCGGGTCGCGCAACCACCGTTCGAGCACCGGCCGCCGCTCGATCTCGTTGCGCGGTCCGAAGTAGGCCTCGAGCGTGCCGTAGGCTTCGTCGAACGCACGACCGTCGGGCGACAGCACCTCGGTGCACCGGAACCGCTCCAGGCCAGCCCGAACGCGGGTGATCCCCTCCCCGAGGTGGACGTCGGCGAGATCGAGTTGGAACGTGCGCGTAGCGGTCACGGGAACTCCGGGGGCGGGGGCCGAGCGTATGCCGCCCGCCCGGTTTGGTGTACGCTCCCGAGCGGAGGTCAGAATGCTGCTCTGGATCGTGAGCGCCCTGGCGGGCGACGGCTACTTCTTCGCCGGCGGAGGCCTGGCCGCCCGCCCCGGGTGGGACGGGACGGACTTCACCCTCGGCGGCGAGCTGGAGGGGGACCTCCGCTTCCAGGCGGGGATGGTGGGCGGCCGCTTCGACCTCGACATCACGGCGACCGCGCTGCCGACGCTCGGCCTGGTCACCTTCGCGCCCGATGTCCCCGTCATCGACACCTTGCGGCCGGAGTGGGCGATGCTCGAAGCGACCGGGGAGACCTGGGCGGCCCGCGGCGGCATCATCAACCCCGCGTTCGGCCTCGAGGACTGGGATGACTGGGCGTTGTACCTGCCCACCCACGGACAGTACTTCGCGTACACGCCCGGGCGCCTCGCGGGGAGCGAGTTCGCGTGGACCTTCGGGGACGGGCCCACCGTGGCGATCGGCGGCGGCTACGACATGGACTGGGAGCAACCCATCGTCGAGGCCAACATCACCTGGGAGAGCGACGCCTTCGCGACGTACTCGGGCATCGCCGCCTACCCCGCGCACGGCCGCTACGGCGCCGTGCTCGGGGCCGAGGTCTACCCGGCCGAGTTCGTCACCCTCGCCCTCGGCGGGATGGCCGGCGTCGACGGCACCTCTCCCTACGCCGACGTCTCGATCTACGGCGTCTTCCTCCCGGCGGGGATCGTCAATCCCACCGTGCGGGTGGAGGGTGCGTTCGACCCCGACGGCGTCACCGGGGCGGTGCCGTTCGCGGCGAGCGTCGGCGGCGCGGTGGCGCCCACGGACTGGCTGAAGTTCCTGGTCGAAGGCAAGGCTTCGCTGGTCGGTCCCGACGTCGTGCCCGGGGTGTACGCGTCGTTGTGCGTCTACCGCGTGGAGCCGCCCGAGGCGGAGTGATGGGGCCCGGGACCGTCGTCGAGCTCCTGCTCCCGCCGGCGCTGCGGGACCCCTCCGACCCCGGCGCCCGCCGGGCGCGCTTCCTCGCCGCGACCTTGTTGTGCTCGGCGGCGGCGGCCGCCGGCGTGCTCGCGTATCGGGTCACCGAACCGACGATGGCCCACCTGTCGGCGCTCGGCGTGTGGGCGGGCGTGGCGATCGTCTCGATCTGTGCGGTGTGGTTACGACGAACCGGCAACGTGGACGGGGTCGCGACCCTGTTGTTGGCGGGCACCGCGATCTACATTCCCCTCGACGCCGCCGCGATCGGCGGGCTCGCGGGGAATGCGCTGGCCGCGATGGTGGCCATCCCCATCCTCGGGGCGTTCCTGCTGACGCCCGAGCGCGCGGCGGCGCTCGCGGGGCTCGTCGCGGTCGGCATCGTCGCCGACGGCGCCGCCGCCCATCGGGCACCCCAGGCCCCGCCCGAGCTGACGCTCCTCGGCCGCATCACCGACATCGGCACTTCCTTGGCGCTGCTCGCGGTGATGACCCTCCTCGCCGTGCTGTACGAACGGGAGCGCGGCGCGCTCTACCAGCGCGTCCGCGAGCGCGAAGCGCGGTACGCCGCGGCGATCGCCGCCGACCACGCCGGCATCTTCGAGTGGCGGGGAGCGTACGGGTTTGTGATGGTGTCCGCCCGCCTGCGCCAGATGATCGGCGCCGACCCGCTCGTGGAGCAGGTGGGGCTCGCCGGGCGCGAGCGGCTCATGGCCGCGTTGGCCACACTTCGTGGCGGCCAGCGGGCCACCCTGGAGCTCGAAAGGTCGCGCAAGGATGCGCCGTCGGAGTGGTTCCGCATCGACCTCCTCGGCACCGGCGAACCGGGCGCCCCCGCCGCGGTCGGCATCGTCCGCGACGTCACCGAAGCGCACCGTGCAGCACAGCTCAAGGACGAGTTCGTCGCGGTCGTCAGCCACTAGCAGCGCACGCCGCTGACGTCGGTGCACGGGGCCATCGCACTCTTGCGCCACCACGCCGAGGGCGGCGACAGCACCGCCTCGACCGACGACGAGCACCGGCTCCTCACCATCGCGCACCAGAGCAGCCGCCGGCTGCTGGCGCTCATCGACGACCTGCTCGACGTGCAGCGCCTCGCCGCCGGCGCCCTCACGCTGGAGCTGCGCCCGCACCCGCTGCACGACAGCGTGGTGGCGGCCCTGACCGCCATGGAGCCGGTGGCCACCACGGCCCACACGACCCTTCGCCTGGAAGGCGCGACCGAAGCGGTGGTCAACGTGGACGCCCGGCGCCTGGGGCAGGTCCTCACCAACCTCATCGACAACGCCTGCAAGTGGACGCGGCCCGGCACCGAGGTGCGCATCCGCGTCGAAGCGGGCGAGGGAGACCGCGTGCGCGTGACCATCACCGACGCCGGCCCCGGCGTCCCGGAGTCGTTCCGGGCGCACCTGTTCCAACGGTTCAGCCAGGCGGGCGCCGTGTCGCGGACCCGCGGCGGCACCGGCCTCGGGCTCTACATCGCGCGCGGCTTCATCGAACGGATGGGGGGCACGATCGGCTACCACGCCGAGGCCAAAGGGAGCTCCTTCTGGATCGAGCTCCCGCGCGCCGGATAGGTCGGCCCCATGCGCCCCCTCCTGCTCGCCGGCACGCCGAAGACCACCGCCCACGCCACGCCGCTTCGCTCCCCGTGGGACGGGCGCACGCTCGGCGAGGTCGCGCAGGCCGGCCCCGCCGAGATGGAAGCGGCCGCGGCCGCCGCTGCGGCGGCCTTCCCGAAGGTGCGCACCCTGCCCACGCACGAGCGCGCCGCGATCTTGCGGCGCGTGGCGGCGGCCCTCCGCGCCGACGCCGACGCGTACGTGGGCGACCTGGTGAACGAGGGGGGCAAACCCGTGCAGTTCGCGCGCGCCGAGGTCGCCCGTGCGGCCGACACCTTCGCGCTCGCCGCCGACGAGGCCACGCGCATCGACGGCGAAGTCTTCGCGCTCGACGCGGCGCCCGCCGGGGTCGGCCGCACGGCGGTGGTCCGGCGGTTCCCCCGCGGCCCGGTGCTCGCCATCGCGCCGTTCAACTTTCCCCTGAACCTGGTCGCGCACAAGGTGGCGCCCGCCATCGCCGCGGGCTGCCCGGTGGTGGTCAAGCCCGCAGAGGCCACCCCCGGCGCCGCGCTGCGGCTCGGCGCCGCGTGCGTCGCCGCCGGCTGGCCGGCCGAGGCCTTGAGCGTCCTCCCGTGCGATCGCAGCGTCGCCGGCGCGTTGGTCGACGATGCGCGGCTCCCGGTCTTGAGCTTCACCGGCAGCGACACCGTCGGGTGGGGGTTGCGCGCGCGAGTGCCCCGCAAGCAGGTGCTGCTCGAGCTCGGCGGCAACGCCGCCGCCATCGTGCACCACGACGCCGACCTCGACTGGGCGCTGCCGCGCATCACACTCGGCGCCTTCGCACACGCCGGCCAGGTCTGCATCTCGGTGCAACACGTCCTGGTGCACGAAGACCGGCTCGCCGCCGCGCGGGAGCGCCTCATCGAGCTCGCTGCGCGCGTGCCCCGCGGCGACCCCGCTCGCGACGACACCGTCTGCGGCCCGCTGATCGACAACCGCCAGGTCAGCCGTCTCGAAGCGTGGATCGACGAGGCGGTCGCGGGCGGCGCACGGTTGCACGGCGGTGGGAGGGAGGGCGACCTCCTGCGGCCGGCGCTCTTGGAGCAGGTTCCCGACGACGTGCGGCTGGCGCGGGACGAAGCGTTCGGCCCGGTGCTCGTGCTCCGCCCCTACCGAACCCTGGACGAGGCGATCGCTCGCGTGAATGCCGGCCGCTTCGGCCTTCAATGCGGGGTGTTCACCCACGATGTGCGCGCCTTGTGGCGCGCCTTCGGGGAGCTCGACGTCGGGGGCGTCATCCACGACGACTACCCCACGTTCCGCGTGGACGGCATGCCCTACGGCGGGGTGAAGGACTCGGGAGTCGGCCGCGAAGGCCCGCGGTGGGCGATCCGCGACTTCAGCGAGGAGCGGGTGCTGGTGCTGCGCGCCTGATCCGACCTACAGCTCCACGCCTTCACGCACCGGCCGGTCGTAGAGCGCGTCGGCCTGGCGGCAGGCCTCGACCAGGGCGTCGTCCCAGCGGTCGGGCAGGCGCGGAACCAGCTCCACGTACAGGTCGCCCTTGTGGCCTTTCCGCTCCACGCCACGCCCGCGGAGGCGCAGCCGCGCACCCGCCGCCGTCCGGGGAGGAATCTTCATGCTCACCGGCCCCTCCGGCGTGGGCACGTCGACCGCGGCGCCCGCCGCCAGCTCGCCGAGCGTCACCGGCAGCTTCAGCGTGAGATCGAGCCCGCTCCGCGTGAAGTGCGGGTGCGGCTCGACGCGGATGTGGATGCGCAGCGGGCCCTCGGCGGTGTCGACCTTGACCGACGCACCATCGTCGGCGCCCGGCGGGATGCGCACCCGCTGCCCACCGACCTCGACCTCGACCCCGCGGAGGGCCTGCCCGAGGTCCAGGCGCACCTCGGCCTCGCGCGGCGGCGCCGCCCGGCGCCGGCCGCCCCCGCGCCCCCCCCCGCCGAACCCGCCCAGCAGGTCGTTGAGGTCGAACTCGACCCCCCCGCCGAAACCGGGGAAACCCCCGCCGAACCCGCCGCCGGGCGCTCCACCGCCGCGGAAGCCGCCCGCCTGCTTCCACGCCCGGGCCTTCTGTGCGTCGAAGCCGGCGCTGAGCGCGTCGGGGCCGAACTCATCGTAGGCCGCGCGACGGTCCTTGTCGGAGAGCACGTCGTAGGCGGCCGTGATCTTCTTGAACCGCGCCTCGGCCGCGGCGTCGCCCGGGTTCTTGTCGGGGTGCAACTTTCCCGCGAGCGCACGGAAGGCCTTCTTGATCTCGGCCTCGGTTGCGCCCGGGCTCACGCCCAGGGTCTGGTACAGCTCGTTGTGGACAGCCATGAGGTCAATCTCTACACCACGCCGCCGTCCGTCACCGCGGCCCGTGAGACCACCCGGCGCGCCGACGACGCGCCGGGCAGCGGGTGCTCACAGTTCGTGGTTGGAGGTGCGCCGCTCGTGCTGGCGGCGCGCGGAGTGTTCGATCGTGGCGGCCACGCCGTCGATGCTGGCGTACATGTCGCCCGTCTCGCTGGACGCGCGCAAGAGCTCACCGCCGGTGCGGAGCGTACACTCGGCCCGGTGGCGGTGCTTGTCCACGATCAGCACCAGGTGCGCAAAAGCCGGCTCCCGAACGTGCTTGGCGACCTTGATGAAGCGGCGACTGGCCCACTCCTTGATGGCCTCGGTGCTCTCGACGTTACGGAAGGTGAAATCCAGCTCCACGACTGCCTCCTAGCAGAGGTTGCGACGCTTCGACGACGGGAGGATTCCCATCGCTTCGCGGTACTTGGCGACGGTACGACGGGCGATGTCCACGTTCTCGCGCTTGAGCAACGTGACCACCTGATCGTCGGAGAGGGGGGCCGAGGGCTCCTCGGCCGCGATGAGCTTCTTGATGCGGCGCTTGACGGCTTCGGCCGCCACCTGCTCGCCATGCACGGCGTTGACGCCGTTGTTGAAGAAGTACTTGAGCTCGAAGAGCCCCTGCGGGCACTGGACGTACTTGTTGCTGGTGACGCGCGACACGGTGGACTCGTGCACGCCCACCTCCTCGGCCACGTCCTTGAGGACCATCGGCTTGAGGAAGTCCGGGCCACGGTCGAAGAACTGGTACTGCCGGCGGAGAATCGACTTCATCACCTTGCCGATCGTGTCCTGACGCCGCCAGATCGACTTGAGGAGGAAGTCGGCGCTGGACAGCCTCTCCTTGATGTAATCACGCTCGGCGCGGGTGCTGTCCTTTCCTTGAAGTACGTTCTGGTAGTAGCGGGACACCCGGAGCTTGGGCAGGCCGTCCTCGTTCTGCACGACCTGCCACTCGTCGCCGATCTTGAACACGTAGACGTCCGGCGAGATGTACTGAGGTTCGCCGCCGGTGTAGTTGCGCCCGGGCCACGGCTCGAGCTGCTTGAGCATCCGGTGGTACTCGACCA
The DNA here is from genome assembly GCA_005776735.1 of Pseudomonadota bacterium. Lineage (GTDB taxonomy): Bacteria > Myxococcota_A > UBA796 > UBA796 > SXON01 > SXON01. The sequence goes on along the minus strand of SXOM01000034.1, from coordinate 11,988 downwards.
CGTCTTCTTCGGCGATTCCCATCGCGCGCGCGATGCCGGCGTAGTTGCGCTTCTCGAGGTCGCCGAGGTGGGCGCGGACGATCTCGGGGAGGAACGGATCTTCGGGAAAGAGGACCCGCGCCTGGATGAGCAGGCACTCCACGAGGTCCTTGGCGCCGCAACCGAGCGGGTCGAGCGCCTGCACGAGCAGGAGCCCGCCCTCGGCGTCCTCCAGGTCGATGCGCTCCTCGTCGGTCTCGGCGCCTTCGTTGTGCTCGTCGATGATCTCAGCGAGGCCGATGGGCAGCCACCCGCGCTCGTCGAGGTTGCGGATGATGAGCTTGGCGGCGGCGCGCTCCTTGTCGGTGCAGCACTGCATCTGGAGCTGCCACTCCAGGTGCACCGACAGGTCCTCGTGCTCGGTGAGGTTGGTCTCGATCGGGGGGAGCTCTTCCATCCCGGAGCTGCCGCGCTCGCCGCGGAAGCCCTGGTCGCCCATGTTCTCGAGCACCTGGTTCCAGTCGACGTCGCCCTGCTCACTGCCGTTCTGCTGTTCGGCGGTGTCCTTGACCTCGGCGACCTGGGACACGGTGGCCTCGGTCGCCCCCTCGACCTGCACGCTACCCGGCACCTCTTCCAGGGTGGGGTTCTCGAGCAGCTCGTTCTGGATCTGGTCGACCAGCTCGAGGTGGTTGAGCTGGAGGAGCTTGAGCGCCTGCTGCAACTGCGGGGTGATGGCGAGCGTCTGCTGCAGCTTCTGCTGAAGTCGGAGGCTCTGCTTGAAGTCCATCGCCATGGGCCGCGCGGCATTCCACGAAAAGTCAGGTTCGTCGGTTCGGACCCCCGAAACCGCGCCGTCGTTCTCTCCGTGGAGGATATCGCACCACGGGCCCTCCGTGCAAGCGCGGTGCCAACGTCGGGCACACCTTCACGGCTCGAGCACGAAGTCCGGCCCCAGGTAGCGGGCGCGCGCGTGCGGGTCGGCCGCGACCTCGGCCGGGGTCCCCGCCACGTGCACCACGCCGGCGTCGACCAACAGCGCCCGGTCGCACGTCGTGAGTGTTTCTCGCACGGCATGGTCGGTGAGCAGCACGCCGACGCCCTCGTGGGCCAGCGCCCGGATCAGCTCCTGAAGGCCGCGGATCGCGATGGGATCGATCCCCGCGAAGGGTTCGTCGAGCAGGAGCACCACCGGCGCGATGGCCAGGAGCCGCGCGATCTGCAACCGCCGCCGCTCGCCGCCCGAGAGCCCCGACACCCGCCGACGGCTCAGCGCGCCGATGCCGACGCGGTCGAGCAGTGGCGCGACCGCGCCGGCACGACCGCTCACCTCGAGCGCGAGCGCGACGTTGTCGTGCACGTCCAGGTCGCGAAACAGCGAGTCCTCCTGTGGGAGGTAGCCGAGCCCCCGACGGGCGCGCGCGTCGAGCGACGCCCCGTCGACCCGCCCGCCGTCGAGCCACACCTCCCCCGCATCGGGACGCTCCACGCCCGCGCGCAGGCGGAACTCGGGGCTCTTCCCGGCGCCGTTGGGCCCGAGCAGGCCCACGACCTCGCCCCGGCCGACCGCCAGCGACACGCCGTCGACCACGACGCGCCCCGCGTAGACCTTGCGCAGCCCGTTCGCGGCGAGCGGCGCGGTCAGATCCGCTGCCACGTCAGGTCGAAGCGGGCGTCGCACAGCTCGGTCTCCGGCTCGGGACACGCGTCCTCGTCGAAGCTGTCCAGGTGCAGCACCGCGCTGCCGACGAGCGAGTTGTCGTCGACGATCTGCAGGTAGTAGTCGACCGTGGCGTCGACGAAGCAGCCCGGCGCGGCGACCGGGTCGTACTCGGTGCTCGCGAGCGCGCCGTCGAGGGCCTGCATGAACTCCTCGCCCTTCTCGCCCACCTCGAAGGTGACCTGGCTCTCGCCGAAGGGGTCGAGGAAGTCGACGGTGTGCACCCACGGCAGGTCGATCACCCCCGGGAGCTCCATCGGCGCTTCGAAGACCGCCACACCGTCCTCCGGGAGCAGCGCGTCTTCGAACGCGCCCCCGAGGCACATGTCGGTGCCGTTGGTGACGGTGACCTCGAAGTCGCCGCCCTCCCACGCGGGCGCGTCGGTCTGGGTGGACGCACAGGCGGCGAGCACGGCGAGCGGGGCGAGACAGCGCATGGACCGGACGTATCCGGCGCGGTTAGGCGCACGCCATGTGGCTCGTCGTCCTCGCTTCGTGCACCACGACCGACGTGCAGCTCGCCAAGGACGACGCGGCGGCGCCCACGCGCGAGCGGCTCGGCCTCACCAGCGCCGACGAGGCCGCGATCCTCGACTTCCTCAACGACTGCGACACCACGCTCGACGTCCTCGACAACGTCGTCGGCCTCGACTCCGACGCGGCCGACAACCTGATCGAACACCGCGACGGCCCCGACGCCACCTGCGGCACCGGCGACGACGTCCCGTTCCTCACCCTCGACGACGTCGAGGCCGTCCCCCAGGTCGGCGACCGCACCATCCTGGATATCCTCAGCTACATCCAGGGCTCCGCCGATGGCACGGGCACCTGGGAAGGCGTGGAGTTCACCGAGCACGAACAAACCGTGGTGCTCGAGATCGCCAACGAGGCCAGCCTGGAAGAGCTCGACGGCGCGGTGGGGCTCCCCTCCGACGCGGCCGGCAACATCGTCGACGCTCGCCCGGTCGGCTCCATGGGCGCGCTCGCCGAGGTGCCGCAGGTCGGGGAGTCCGCGCTCGAGAAGCTCAAGGCCTACGTCGCCACCTGGGAGCCGTAGCCGATGGGCTCCGGCCGCGTCGAGCGCGTCGCCACCGTGCTCGTCGCGGTGGTGCGCGGCGCGGTTCGGCGCCTCCCCGGCGCCTGGAAGCGCCGCCTGGACGATCGCCTGTTCGGGGCGATCTTCCAGGCCACACGTGTCACCAACGACGCCTACGGGTGGCCGGCACCGCCCCCGGGTGGACCGAGCGGGGGGGATGGCGGCGCGCCGTGACCGTCCGCGCCTGCGCTCGATCGGGGCGGGCGCGCGCCGCGGCTGCCGTCCAGGCGCGGGTCGGTGCTTCGCGGCCCGCCGCTAAGGTTGCACGCCCACCGCACCGGGGATCGAGGTGTACGCGTCTCCGAAGTCGGTGGTGCCGAGGTCGGCGGCGCCGCCCTCCCCGTCGAACTGCACCCGGCGCACCGCGACGTTCTCCACGACCAGGGCGAGCCCCCGGAGCCCGCCGCGGGCGATGACGACGCTGGACCCGGGGAGCGCCACCCCCGGCGCGTCCAGCTCGTCGGCGGTGCGCACCAGCCCGTCGGCGACCTCGAGCACCCAGAGCGCATCGCCAAATCCGCTCGACACGAGTACCGCGTCGCCGTCCGGGGAGGCGACCATCGCGAACGGGTCCTCCAGCACCGTCGTCTTCGCGGCGGCCTCGATGCCATCGCCCACCCGCGCGGCCGCGACGCGGTTGTCGGTGCCGGAGAACATGCTGGTGTCGCCGACCAGGAGCGTGTCGCCCGCGAGCGCGGAGCCGCCGAGGATCGCGTCTTCGTAGTCGAACAGCGCCGCCGAGGCCGACACCGTCGGCGCGTCCGGCCAGCCGGCGAGGAGCCACGCATCGGCGCCCTCCTGCCCGGCCGCGCCCGCGGCCACGAGCACGGCGCCCCCGCCGGCGGTCGGGTACACCGCCGCCGCGAGTTTGCTCGCGATGCGCTGCCCCACGAGCGTCGGCGCGCCGCTCTCGCAGTCGAACGCGACCTCGTAGATGCCGCCGCCGTTGTTCTCCCAGTTTCCGTCGACGACGAAGGCCCGCTCGCCGCTGGGGTCGAAGACCACCGCGCCGGCGTAGAAGTCGGCCCCGCCGGGCCCGGCCCACGCCGCCTCCACCACGGTCGGAGCGAGTTCGGCGTCCAGCGTGAAGACGCCGAGCGTACCGTCTTCCTGGGGCACCACGCCGAGCGAGCCGTCCGGAGCGAAGGCCACGACCCCGGAGGTCGCGCGCCCGAGGGTGAACGTGTCGCCCGGCGCGGAGAGGCCACCGTCGACGTCGAGGCGGAGCACCGCCCAGGTGTCGGCCGGCCGACCCCTGCCGTCGTACGGGAACGACAGGACGACGGCGCGCTCCCGATCCGCGGCGGCGGGCGTGGCGCGGCACCCGTCGGCAACGCCGGTGTCGCCCGTGTCGCCCGTTTCGCCGCTGTCGCCCGTGTCCCCGGGCTGCGCGGTGTGCGTGTCGGGGCCGGGGTCGGTGGCGCAGGCGACGAAGAGGAGGCTCAACATGCGCCGCGGCTATGCCGGCACCCGCCCGCCGCCCAAGGCCCGACCGCGACACCCACGCCGCACGGGCGCACGTCGCCGCCGCTGCGGCGCCGCTGTGGACGCGCTCCCCTGCGGCTGGCACGACGTGTGCATCCGGAGCCGGCCATGCACACCTCCCGCCCCGCCACCCTCCTGCTCCTGGCGCTCAGCGGCGCGGCTTCGCTCGCCACGTCGTCCAACTCGATCAGCACCGTCGAGGACTCCGGCCCCTCGTGGGTCGCCTCCGGCTCGACGACGACCACCACCGGGCTCCTGGAGGCCGACACCGCCTGGGAGGGCACCCTCACCCTGCAGGCCGAGCTCCCCGGTGGCGACGACGGTACGGGCGAGCTCGCCGTGATGTCCGACGTGGCGGACGAGCAGGAGGTGGCGTGCCGCTACCGCCTCACGGTGCTCGACGCCGCGGGCGTCGAGCTCGGCGCCTGGGAGCGGACCGACGTCCGCGGCCTGAGCTCGGTGCAGATCGACGCCCTCGACGCGCTCCAGGGCAACCTCGACGTCCGCTACCACCTCGTGGTCGAGATGCTGGAGGGCGACGCCGACATCCTCCTCGACTTCGCGGCCACCCTGCGGGGGCCGTCGGGCGAAGAAGGCGCCACCATGGTGGCCGTGGCCATGACCGTCTCCGAAGGTTGGGAAGAGTCCGAGCTGGGCGACACCGCCGACACGGGCGAGGAGCCCGACACCGGGGAGGGCGCCGACTCGGGAGACACCGGCGACGACACCGCGGGGTAGACCGGTTCGTGGAGGTCGGAGGTTCGATGTCCAGCCGCCGGGTCGCCCGCATCGCGCTCCTCGTCGCCGTCGGCGTCGCTTCGTTGGCTACCCAACCCGTGGAGCCGGACCGTGACTTCGAACCGGGGCCGGCCCCGTCCGACGGGTGGGGTCGGGCCGAGCGCACGGAGGAGCCCCTCACCTCGCCGGCGAGCTGGGCCGGGACGATCACCTTCCAAGTAGATCCACCGTCCGCCGTCGTCTACGACCGGACGATCGTCGTCGACGTCACCGCGCTCGGGGCCGGGGCCCGCTCGGCGCAGGTCCGCCTCCACGACGCCGACGGTACCGTGCTCCTCGACACCACCGTCGATGCCGGCACCTCCCTGGCGACCTGGCGCGTGGACGACCGACTCGACGCGGCGGCGCTCTCCGGCGAACCATGGTCGGCGGAGCTCCCGCTGGCGGTCGAGGTCACCGAGGGCACCGTCGCGCTCCGGGTGCGCGCGACGATGACGCTGGACGGAGCGGCCGAAGGACCCGAATCGGAGAGCTTCGAGATCGACGTGGCCGTGGTCCCGGACGGCGTCGACACCGGAGGCTGACGCGCACGCAGACGCGCGTCGTGCGCACGGGCCGGCCCGACGTGCGGACGGTCGCGGCACGACGCCCGGCCGCGCTACGTTGCCGGCGCATGACCTTCGCCGACCGCCTCGCCGACGCCGTCCGCCGTACGGGCACCCCGCTCTGCGTCGGCATCGACCCGTGGCCCGAACGGCTCCCCGGCCGCGGCGCAGGCGCCGAACCCACGCTCCACGAGCTCGCCGCGTTGTCCCGCCGGTTCGGCCTGGCGGTGGTCGAGGCTGCAAGGGGGCTGGTCCCGGCGGTGAAGCCCCAGTTCGCGTTCTTCGAGGCGATGGGCCCTGCCGGCATGCACGCGTTGGCCGACGTGTGCGCCGCAGCTCGCGACGCGGGACTGTTGGTCGTGGGCGACGCCAAGCGGGGCGACATCGGCTCCACCGCCAGCGCGTACGCCGCGGCGACGTTGGCCCCCTCCGCACCCTTCCCGTGCGACGCGCTCACCGTTTCGCCGTTCCTCGGTCCGGACACGCTCGAGCCGTTCGTGGGCGCTGCGCGTGCGCACGGTCGCGGGCTCTTCGTGCTCCTGCGCACCTCCAACCCGGGGAGCGCACGGTGGCAGGCTCCCGTCGTCGACGATCTCACGGCGTGGATCGCCGCGCAGAACGCCGGGGATGGGGGCTACGGCCCCGTCGGCGCCGTGGTCGGCGCCACCCACGACGAGGGGCTCGTGCTCCGCGCCCGCCTGCCGCACACCTGGCTCCTGGTGCCGGGCTTCGGCGCCCAGGGCGGCAGCGCCGCTGCGGCCCGCACCATGCTCGACGGCGAAGGCCTCGGTGCGCTGATCAACAGCTCCCGTGCCGCCACCTTTCCGGCCACGGCCGACCCCCGCTTCGACGCCGATCCCGCCACGTGGATCCGCGCGCGCGTGCACGCCACGATCGCCGAGCTCGCCGCGGGATGATCGTCCTCCTCTTCGCGTGCGCTGCCCCCGAATCCACGTCCGGCGTGCTGTGGGACGCGCTCCACGACGCGCCGGTGGTCGGGGCCGCGGTGCGCGCCGAAGCCGAAGGCTGCGTCCGGGTGTCGAGCCTGTCCGATGACGCCGGACACTTCGAGATCGACACCCCGTGCGCCGGCGGGACCCTCGCCCCCGTCGACGCCGCGTGGTGGTCGCCGACCGCGACGCCCGTGGCCCCCGAGGTGCGTCTGGAGGTGTGGCCCGCCCCCGAGACCGACGGCGCCTTTCTCCTCCGCGATGGCGTACTCGAACAGCTCACGACGAACACCCCGCTCGGGGGCTTCACCACCGCGCGCGGCGAGGTCCGCTACCCCTTGGTGCTCCCGGGGGAGCCCCCCCGCGCCGACCACGACGACCACGTGCTCCTCGCGGGTGAAGTCGCGGGCTCCCTGCCCCTGTGGCCGCTGCTCCCCACGCCCGCGCTCACCGGGGAAGGTCCCGGCGGCGCCGTGCGCTTCGATGCGTGGGTGGCGGTGGGTCAGGACGTGAGCATCGACGGCGCCGTCACCCCCCGCGACCCCGCCCCGGCCGGCGCCGAGGTCACGGGGACCACCCCCGGCCGACCCGCCACGGTCCGCTACCTGCCGACCGGCCCGCTGGCCTCAGGCCGGTGGTTGCTCGGTGAGCGCGAGGCGAGCCGCGGCGTGGTGATCGAGGTCGTCGACGGCTGAGAACGGGCGGTCGGAGCCGTGCGCCCGCGCCATCGCGATCACGCGGCCCCAGGTGGCGACCGCGTACGCGTCGGCGTCGGGGAACGCGGCGCGGTCGAGCGGCGGCGAGATCTGCAGGCCGAACCGCTGGAATGGAAGCGCGTGGGCCCCCTCGGCGCGCACCGCATTTTCGGTGTTCCACACTGCCGCCGGCACGACGTCGATGCCCGCCTCCCAGCAGGCTGCCACCAGGCGAAGATACACCTTGTCGGCCAACAACCCTGTTCGTGTGCGCGTACCTTCCGGGAACACGTGCAGGTTGGCGCCCTGCTTCATCATCGAGACCGCCTCGGTGACCACCCGCTGGCGGCTGTCCTTCTTGGACCGGTCGAAGAAGATCACCCCGCTGACCCACCCGGTGAACCCGAAGAACGGGATGTAGGCGACCTCCTTCTTGGAGATGCCCTGGCTCGCGGTGTAGTAGATCAACAGCCCCACGTCCTCCCAGCTCCGGTGGTTGGAGATCACGAGGTAGCCCCTCTTTTTTGGGAGGTTCTCCAGGCCGATCACCGTGGTGCGCCCCATGCACGTGACGTAGGTGCACAACCAGCCGAACACCCGCGCGCCCCAGATGGCGTAGCGCTCACGACGACCGCGCGGGATCACGACAAAAGGGACGATCAACGGGGTGACGAGCGCACCCCACACGATGACCTGGAAGAGCCCGGAGATGGCCCAGAACGCGGCGAACATGGGGACACCCGCCTAACCGGGCGGCGGTGACCCGGACCACGCGGACCCCAACGTGCGCTCGGCGCCGGGCCGCCACGTGATTAGTCACCGGACCCCGAGGTCCCCCATGTTCCAGGCATCCGAGATCAAGCGCCTCATCGAGGCGAGCCTCCCCGGCTCCGTGGCGCACATCGTCGACGACGCGGGCGACGGCGAGCACTTCCAGGGCGAGGTGATGTCGCCGAGCTTCTCGGGCATCTCCCTGGTGAAGCAGCACCAGGCCGTGTACGCGGCGCTCGGCGCGCGGATGGGCCGCGAGATCCACGCCCTGGCCCTGAAGACCTACACCCCGGACGCCTGGCGCACCGCCGGCAAGGAGCAGAAGTGAACATCCACGAGAAGATCGACGAGATCGTGAAGGGCAACGACGTGGTGCTCTTCATGAAGGGCAACCCCATGTTCCCCCAGTGCGGGTTCTCCGCGCGCGCCACCGGCATCCTGCAGCAGTGCGGGGTCAAGTTCGCGCACGTCAACGTGCTCGCCGACGGCGAGATCCGCGAGGGTGTCAAGGCCTACAGCCAGTGGCCGACCATCCCGCAGCTCTTCGTCCGCGGCGAGTTCGTCGGCGGGAGCGACATCATGATGGAGATGTTCGAGAACGGCGAGCTGCAGAAGAAGCTCGCGGGCGGGTAAAGGGAGGGGGCGCCATCGACCGGCGGCGCTCCGAGCCACCGGTCCCAGGCGCAACGATCGTCGTCACTCCGACCGGGAGTCCGCATGGTACCGCTGCCGAGCCTCGAGGCCGATCTCACCGGGTTCCGCGCCGCGCTGGCCGCCCGCACCGAGGCCGAGCAGGTCGCGTTCATGCACGGCCTGCCCAAGCGCGACATGCGCCGGCTGTGGGAAGCGGGCCTGCCGCTCACGCTCGCGGAGATGGTCGGCGCCGATGGGGTCGTGGTGCGCCACGAAGGGCAGAACGACCTGCTCCCGGGGTTCGACCGCTTCGAGAAGCACCTCGTCGCGCGCAACGGCAAGGTGCAGGGCATCAACGTCCAGACCTTCGCGTGGCTCACCGGGCCGGGCCACTTCACCGTACGCGAAGAGGGCGCCGAGGTGTGGTTCGACTACACGGTCCTCGCCGACGACGTGCCCGCCGACTGGCCGGCGCTGGTGTCCAACGCGTCGGGCCTGGGCAAGCTCGTGTACGGCGGCATGATCGACGTGGTGCGCAAGGTGGTGGACCGGATGGTCGTCGGCAAGGTGGTGCGCAACGGAAAGCCCGAAGAGCACTACTTCATGCTCTACCGGCGCTGAACGCTTCGCGTACGCACAGGGCGGCCATGCGCACCGCGAACCGGGCGGCGCCCACCGGGTCGGCGTGCTGCGACCGCCCCGACGTGCGCGGGCGCATCGCCACCGGCACCTCCGCCACCCGCCAGCCGGCGCGGCAGGCGCGGACGAGCACGTTCCCATCGGCCACATCGGGGGGGTAGTCCTCGGCGAACGCGGCCACCACCGCCGGCCGCAGCGCGCGCAGGCCGCTCGTGACGTCGGTGAGCGGCTGGCCCGCGAACGCGCTCGTCCACACCGAGAGCGCGCCGATCGCCGCGCGCCGCACCGGCGGCACCGGGTACCCGGCCGCGCCGAGGAAGCGGCTCCCGACCACCAGGTCGGCGGTGTCGAGCGCCCGCAGGAGCTCGGGGAGCGCGTGGCCGGGGTGCTGGCCGTCCGCGTCGACCGTGAGCACCCACGGCGCCCCCGCCCGCACCGCGTGGGCGAACCCGACCTGGAGGGCGCGCGCATAGCCCGGGGCGCTGCGGAGCACGGTGGCACCGGCCTCGCCGTCCTGCGTCGCGGTGTCGTCGACCGAGCCGTTCTCCACCACGACGACGGTGACCCCGGGCAGGGCGGCGCGGACCTCGCGCACCACGGCGCCGACACGAGCGCCTTCGTCGCGGGCGGGGACGACGACCATGCCCCGGCCTAACCCGGCGCCGCGGCGCCGCCGGGCCTCGCCGCGCTTCGGGACGGGCCGCTGGCGCCGCCCTGAGGATCGTGCTTCGCCTACTCGGCGTAGCCGAGGGCCTTGAGCAGCGCCTCGTCGGGCCCCAGCGCGCCGCCGGGCGCTTCGAGCGGCACCTCGGGGTGCGCCGCGAGCCACGCATCCTCGACCCCGAGGAGGGCGGCGGGAAGGTCGGCCAGGGGCCGCGATTCGGCGGGATCGGCGCCGAGGTCGAAGGCCTCCCGGGACCCGTCGGACCCGTAGATGACCTTGTGCGGCCCCACGCGGAACGCCCGTCGGATGCGGTCGAAGCGTGCGCCGTAGGGGGCGGTGAGGTCCTTCTTGAGCGTCCAGTACAGGTCGGCGACCATCGTGTCGCCCGTGCGCTGGAAGCCGCTGTTGTCCAGCCCGACCGCGTCGAGCACCATGCCGCCGAGGTCGTGCGCCTGGACGAAACTCGCGTCGCGGCCCGCGGGCCACCGGGGACTCTTCACGACGAACGGGACGTGGAGGACCTCTTCGTAGACGTCCTTGGCGTGCTCGACCAGGCCGTGTTCGCCCAGGTACTCGCCGTGGTCGGCAAGGACGAAGACGTGCTCGAAGCGGCCTTCGGCGCTGGCGAGCAGGCGACCCAGGTGCTCGTCGAGGAACCGCAGCTCGGCGTCGTAGGCCTGCACCCACGACGCCTGCACGTCGGGGTCGAGCGGTGCGCCGCTCAGGAGCTTCTTGGCGAGCTTCTGGTAGCCCTTGTTGCCGGGGAGCCCGGCGCGGAGGCGGTCGGGGTGCTTCACGTAGCCGCGACGCGCCTTGTAGGGCCGGTGCGCGTCCATCAGGTTCACGAAGAGGAGGAGCGGACGCGGGTCGGCCACGGCCATCGCGGCCTCGGCGAGGGGAACCACACGATCGGCGGCCAGGTACGGCACCTTGCGGGGGTCGGCGCCGGGTTGGTCGTTGATCCAGACGTCGAAGCCCTGCCCGAGGCCGTAGGTCGGGTGCAGGAACGCCAGGTTCCCGCTGACGCCGACGGTGCGCCAGCCGGCGTCGCGCAGGCGCTCGGCGAAGGTGACCTGCGCGTCGGGGAGCGCCGCGCCCTTCCGGGGGTCGTCCTTGGGCACGCTGCGGGCGCCGTGTTCGCGCTGCGGCTTCCCGGTGAACATCGAAGCGTGGGCGGGCAGGGTCCACGGCGCGTCGGTCCACGCCTGGTCCCACACTCGCGCCCCGTTCGCCCAGGCGTCGAGCCGCGGCGTGGTGCCCTCCGCGTAGCCGTAGACCCCGAGGTGATCGGCGCGAACGGTGTCGAGGACGATGACGAGGACGTCGTCGCCGCCGGTCGGGGCGGGAGGTTGGGGCGCACGCGCGGCCGCAGCCGCCGTCGCGGTGGCGAGGTGGGCGAGGTCGGCCGCGGCGAGGTCGGCGGGGAGCGGCGCCCAGTCGACCAGGAGGGCCTCGCCTTGTCGCTTCTTCGCCTTCGCCGGAGGATCGGGCTCGGGCGCGGACGCGCAGCCGAGGAGCGGGAGGAAGTACCACATGCGGCGGGCTTCAGTCCGGCGCGGTGACGCGCACGACCTCTTCGAGCGAGGTGAACCCCTCCCGGAACTTCGTGAGTGCGCTCATCCGCAAGGTCTTCATGCCCTGACGGATCGCCTCGCGCTTGAGCTCGAGGGTGGAGGCGCCGTTGAGGATGAACTCCTTGACCTCGTCGTTGGCCACCATGATCTCGTAGACCGCGATGCGGCCCTTGTAGCCGGTGTTGTTGCAGGTCTTGCAGCCCTGGCCGCGCATCGGCTTGACCTGGTCGATCTCTTCGGGGGGGATGCCCACGTCGATGAGCTGCTGGCGCGTGACCTCGACGGGGGCCTTGCAGTCGGCGCAGAGCTTGCGGACGAGCCGCTGGGCGCCGATGAGGTTGACCGAGCTGGCCACGAGGAACGGCTCGATGCCCATGTTGAGCAAGCGGCTGACCGTGCTCGGCGCGTCGTTGGTGTGCAACGTCGAGAGCACGAGGTG
>SXOM01000033.1 GCA_005776735.1 Pseudomonadota bacterium | reverse complement strand
TCATGTTCGAGGCGCTGTTCATCCTCACGACCATCGACACCGGAACGCGGGTCGCACGGTTTGTGACGCAGGAGTTCCTCGGCCGGCTTCACCCGCGGTTGGGCCGCACCGACTGGCTCCCCGGCAGCCTCCTGGCCACGGCCCTGGTGGTGGGCGGCTGGTCGTGGTTTCTGAGCACGGGCAACGTGAGCACGATCTGGCCGATGTTCGGGATCGCCAACCAGCTCCTCGCGTGCGTCGCGCTGTGCGTCGGCACCGCGGTGATCGTGAACTCGGGTCGCGCGCGGTACGCCTGGGTCACCGCCGCGCCGCTCTGCTTCGTGGCGACCACCACGCTCACCGCCGGCTGGATGAGCGTGACGCAGAACTTCTTGCCGATGGGCGGCTTCAAGGGCTACCTCAACGCGTCGCTCATCGTCGCGATGATGCTCTGCGTGGTGATCGTGGGCACCGACACGGTGATGCACGTTCGTCGCCGGCTGGCCGAGCGCGCTACGCTGCCGGAATGACGCCGCTGGAAGCCGCGCGGGCCCGACTCGAGCGCCACATCGACGCCCAAGGCATGAAGCACACGCGGCAACGGGTGCAGATCCTCGAGGCGTTCATGCGCGGCCGCCACGTCTCGGTCGAGGAGCTGTTGCGCGACGTCCAGAACGAAGCGCCCGGCACCGGGGCGGCCACGGTGTACCGAACGCTGAAGTTGTTCGTCGAGGCGGGCATCGCCCATGAGCGCAACTTCGGCGACGGCCAGGCACGGTACGAACCCGCGGTCGAGGACGAGCATCACGATCACCTGATCTGTACGGATTGCGGCACGATCTTCGAGTTCGAGGAGCCGGAGATCGAGACCCGCCAGTCCCAAGTCGCCGAGGCGCATGGGCTGTCGCTACGGTCGCACCGCCACGAGATCTACGGCACCTGCAACCGCCGGGAAGCGTGCCCGCGCTGGCCCCGATCGTAGCCGTTCGGGCGGTCGGTGGTTAGCACCGGGGGCTCGCGGGAAGTCCGGTGCATACCTTCGTCCTCACGCTGCATGTCATCCTGTCGCTCCTGCTCGTGTTCATCATCCTGATGCAGCCCGGCAAGGGGGCCGATCCGTCTTCGGCATTCGGTGGAGGCGGCGGCGGTTCCCAGATCTTCGGCGCTGCGGGGCCCGGCAACCTGCTCACGCGGGGCACCGGCGTCATCGCGACGCTGTTCATGATCACCAGCATCACGCTGGCATTTCAGAGCACGCGTGCGGCCCAGTCGGGTGGCGGCGTCGACTTCGACGGCGGCGAGGATGTCGAGGCCGGCGCCGGCTTCGGCGTGGGGGGCGAGGCCGTGGCCCCGGCTCCGGCCGACGCTCCGGCTCCGGCCGACGCTCCGGCTCCGGCCGACGCTCCGGCTCCGGTCGACGCTCCGGCTCCGGCCGACGCTCCGGCTCCGGTCGACGCTCCGGCTCCGGCCGACGCCCCGGCGCCCACCACGCCGTGATCGAGCGCGCGGCCTTGACCTCGGGCCGCTGCGAGACTATATGGCGGTGCCACGCGCGGGTGGCGGAATGGTAGACGCGCTAGTTTGAGGTGCTAGTGGGCTAATACCCCGTGGGGGTTCAAGTCCCCCCCCGCGCACCAACCCTGAAGGCCCATCGGCAACGGTGGGCCTTCAGCATTTTTCGGCCCGGGCCCTCGTGGGCGGCGCGGCGCGACCGTCCGCTCGCCGGGCGGGGTCCGGCCCGCGCCGCGTCGGGGTGCCGCGGATCCGCTACCATGCCGTCACCATGCTGCTGCTCTTGGCGCTCGCCTGCGACACCCCCGAGCCTTCGCCGCCGTCGGGCGACGGCCTGTTCGCGGCGGGATGCCCAGTGGCCGGCCGCGCTCACGCGCGCGAGCTGCGGGTCGCCGGGGAGCGGCCGTGGGGTCCGGAGGCGCTTGCGGCGCCGGGCGACGTGCTCCTCGTCAACGAGGTCGCCGCGTTCGTAATCCAGGGCGTGGCTGACCCGCGCACCTACTACCACTACGGTGGCGCCCCGATCGACGCGGTGGCGGTGCGTGGGTGCGAACAGGCAGGCCCCGAGCTGTTGGAAGAAGTGGGCTTCACGGTCGGACAGCTCGACCTGGGGGACTTCGACCAGTCGACGCTCCACCAGGTTCGCGGCACGGCCGTGCGGATCGTGGCGGACGGGACCGACGGGGGCCCGGCCGTGGTCGAGGTCGACGCGGTCGACGACCGCTTCTGGCTGGTGGAGATGACGCTGGTGCGGAACGTCTGGGCGTCCGGCGGACGCAAGGAGCTGGGCCCGCTCTTCGGGTTGGAGCTGACCCTTCGCTATACGCTGGAGCCGGCTTCGTCGGTTCTGGAGGTCGAGGTCCAGCTCGGCGGGGAGCCGGTCACCGACGGCTTTCTGGTCGGTGCGCTGGTTTTCCCGAGCGACGAGCTCGAGACGGTCGCCTACGCGCAGGACGCGCTCGCGTTCGGCGGCTTTTCGCTCGACGTGGGGGTCCCGTGGCTCGGAATGGGCGGGGCGGAGGGGTCGCAGGCCATCGCGATGCCGGACGCGGTGATGGCCTACACCGAGGTCAGCGGCGTGCGCGCGCTGCTCGACCTCGCGCACGCGGGCGAGCCGCTCCTCGTGGGCGGGGCGGCGGTGCCGCCCGCAACGCGATTCCTGATCGGCGTGGGAGCCACCGACGGGGCGAGCGCGAGCGCCGCCTTCGAACCGTGGTTGCCGGAGCCGGTCGCGGGCGCGGGGTGGGGCGACGTGTCCGGCGTGGTGCGTGGTCCGGATGGCCCGGTCGGAGGCGCGAGTGTGGCGCTGGAGCTCGCGACGGACGAGGGAGCCGTCGGCGTCATCGAGACGCTGGTGACCGACGCGGAGGGGCACTTCTCCGGGCGCGTGCCGGTCACGGACGGATGGACCGCAGTGGCGACGGCCCCCGGACGGGACGCCAGCGTGCCGGTCGAGCTGCGGGCCGGGGCGCCGGCGACGATCGAGATGGGCGCCGCCGGGGCCGTCGACTGGGCCATCGTGGACGCCGACGGCGCGGGGGCGCCGGGTCGCCTCGTCTTGACGCGCGACGACGGCGCACGCGTCGAGCACTTCGGCGTCCCGGGCGACGTCGTGCCGGTCGCGCCGGGGACGTGGAGCGCGATGGTGAGCCGGGGGTACGAGTGGGCTCCCGCCTCTGGTACGCTGGTGGTCCCCGAGGGGGGCAGCGCGACCGCGGCGCTGGTGCTCGAGCGTGCGCTCGACACCGCGGGCTGGGCTTCGGTCGACACCCACGTGCACGCGGAGGCGAGCGCCGACAGCACCACGCTGGCTGGAGATCGGATGCGGAGCGCGGTCGCGTCGGGTCTCGACGTGGTGGTGAGCACCGACCACGAGGCCATCGTCGACCTCCAGCCGGCACTGGACGGTGCCGGGCTCGGCGACTGGCTCGCGTACGGGCTCGGGAGCGAGATCACCGCGACGATCCCCGAGCACGTCAATGCGTGGCCGTTTCCCGTGCGCGAGCAGGAGCGCGGGGAGCCGGTGCGGTGGCAACAGTTGGGCTTCGGTGGTGTGTTCTCGGCCGCCCGCGCGCGCGGGGCGCGCGTGGTGCAGCTCAATCACTCCCGCGTCAACGGCGAGTGCGGGATCCTCTGCATCTTGGACTGGGACCGTGGCGCGGCCGACCCGGCCACCGCGGACGCGCGGGGCCTCGCGCTCCCCGAGGGGACCGAGGTGTGGTCGTGGGACTTCGACACCTTCGAGGTGATCAATGGGCTCCGCTCGCCGCTCCTGGACCCGGCCGACCCTCGCCATACCGGCGCGCTCGTCGACTGGATGGCCTTTCTGAATCTCGGGCACCGCGTGACCGGGGTGGCGGTGACCGACGTGCATGGGCGGCACATCCCGGGGGAACCGCGCTCGTATGTGCGTGTGGCCAGCGACACGGCGGGGACGGTCTCGGCCGACGACGTCGCCGACGGCGAGCTCGACGGCGCCGCGCAGATGTCGGCTGGAGGTTTCGCGCAGGTCTCGATCGCGGGGGCCGGCCCGGGCGACCTGGCGACCGTCCTCGACGGCCATGCCACGCTCGCCCTGCGGGTGCAGGCGCTCGCCGAGATCGACGTGACGGAGGTGCACGTGCTGGTCAACTGCGACGCGGCCGCGGTCGTCGCGACCACGGCACCCTGGGAGGTCGTGAAGGTCGACACTACCGTGCCCCTGGAGCTGGACGCCGACGCGCACATCGTGGTGGTGGCGTTCGGCGAGGCTCCCATGCCCCTGTCGTTCGACGACTACGATCCGCGCACGCTGCCGCGGGTCATCACCAACCCCATCTACGTCGACGTCGATGGCGACGGCGCGTGGACCGCCCCCGGCGCCAAACCGTGCACGACAGGCCTCGACCTGCCGCGGTGAGCGACATCGCCACGCTCACCGACCTGAGCCGGTGCAGCAAGGACCCGGTGGTAACTTCGTCCCGCCCCCCACCCGGCGGTCGCCCCGTTCCGCAGACGCTGACCCGCGCCCCGGGGCGCCGCGTCGTGCCCGGCTCCGCCCCTACTCGGTCTTGCCCTTGCCCATGTAGGTGCCGAAGACGAAGTCCCAGAGCGGGCTGGAAATGCCCATGTTCTTCTCGCCGTCGGCGAAGTGGTGCACCAGGTGGATGCGCCGCATGTACTTGCCGACCGCGGTGGTGGGCTTGAAGTGGTGGGTGTAGTAGTGCGTCCAGTCGTACGCGAGGTAGCCGAGCACGGTGCCGCCGAAGAGCGGCCACCACAGCGGGCCCGCGGCGGCCATGTACACCCCGGCGACGACCGCCGCGATCGGGAAGCTCATCAACGGGGGAGCCACGAGGCGCCACGGGTCGTCGGGGAACTCGTGGTGGTAGCCGTGGATCAGGAACAGGTTGAGCTTGCGCCACCGCGAGCTGCCCGGGGCCGCGTGGAACGCGAACCGGTGCAGGGTGTACTCCAGGAGCGTCCACGCGAGGACGCCAACCACGAAGAGGGGCACCCCCACGGCGGGGCCGACCGCGATGGCCTGCCACATCCCGAACCCGATCACCGCGCCGAACCACACGATCGGCAGGACGGGATGAGACGTCGCGAGCCAGTTTTCCACGAAGTCGTTCTTGAAGACCCGCAACCGCTGGGTGCCGCGGTTCTTCGGGTCGGGTGGGCCGACCACGCCGTTCCAACGGTCGATCGCTTCCTGGCACTCGTCGGTGAGGTCGAGCAGGCCCATGCGTAGCTCCTCCGATGGCGGCGCCATGCAAGTTCCGGGCCGTCCGCCGGGCGCGGTTTCTCCCCGCTGACGGCGCGGTTTCCCACACGGCTTGGGCCGGATCGCGCAGCGTCCCGTCGCCGCGCGCCGCGATAGTCCCGCGTGCCGATGCTCGTGCCGCTCGCCGACGCCGCCCCCGACCGAATCGGCGGCAAAGCCGCCGCGCTGCGCCGCCTCGCGCTGGCGGGTTTCGCGGTGCCGCGGAGCTGGGTCTTGCCCTACGATGCGCTCCGCGCCGCGCTCGCCGGGGCCGGGCTGCGCGGCGACGAGGCGGACCTCGAGGCCCGCTTGCTGCGCGTTGCGCTTCCGTTCTCGCTGCGGGTGCCCTCGCCCGAGCCGCTCGCGGTCCGCAGCAGCGCGTCCGGCGAGGACGGAGCTCGACGTTCCCATGCCGGCCAGCTCTCGACCGTGCTCGGGGTGAGGGGCGACGACGCGCTCGTCGACGCGGTTCGGGCGGTGTGGGCGAGCGCCGCGAGCCCGTCGGTGCGCAGCTATCGAAACGACGCACACGTTCCGGACGTGGGCGTGCTCATCCAGGAGGTGATCGACGCGCGGGTGAGCGGGGTCTGCTTCTCGGTCAATCCCGCGTCGGGGAGCTGGCGGGAGCTCAGCATCGAGGCGGTGTGGGGCTTGGGCGAAGGGCTCGTCGCGGGCACGGTGGTGCCGGATCGGTACGTCCTTCGCCGACCGCGGCGCGCACCGGCGCCGGTGCAGCGGCTGCTGGCGCGGGTGCGGCTCGACCTCCAGGGCGAAACCGTCGCGTCGCAGGCCACCGAGCGGGTCGTCGTGCGCGACGGCACGGTGGCGGAGCGCCCGACCGAGGCGCCCCACGCCCGGAAGCTGGTTCGCGACGAGGTGCTCCGCGTCGGGCGGCTGGGCCTGGCCTTGGAGTCCGCGCTCGGCGGCCCGCAGGACGTCGAGTGGGCGCTCGACCGCGGTGGCGCGCTCGTGGTGCTGCAATCGAGGCCGATCACCACGGTCGCGCGCCTGCCGCGGGGCGGGGCCGCGTTGTGGACGCGCCGGTTCCTCGGCGAGCGGTTCCCGGGTGGGGCGAGCCCGCTCGGGTGGAGCCTGCTCGAGCCGCTCTTGAGCTGGTTCATCGACTACCCCGACACCCGCGCCCGGTACCTGGGCGGGGAGCCCACCTTGCGGCGCGTCAAGGGGCACCCGTACCTCAACGCGACGGTCTTTCGACACCTGGCGTTCAAGGCGCCTGGCTTTCCGCCGCCGCGCTTCATGGTCGAGTTCTTCCCGCCCGACGAGGCGGAGGTGTGGATGCGCCGGGCGGCCGCGGCGCCAGACCTGCGGGTGTACGCCAGCATCTTCGCGACCACCTTCGCCGAGCGCCGCTGGGAGCGGTTTCGGTGGAACCCGTTCGCCAACCACCTGGCGTGGCGCGAGTTCGTGGGCGGCCTGGATGCCCGGCTCGCGGCGCTCGGACGCGTGGTCCCCACGGCGGCGATCGCGACGGCGGAGCCCATCCTCCGGGACTACGTGCGGGTGCACATCACGTCGCTGCTCTTCGCGAACCTGTGGTGGCAGTGGACGGAAGGATTTGTCGACGAGGCCGACCGGGACGTGCTCTTCGTGCCCCCGGAGGGGAGCGTCACCACCCGGGTGAACCGCGAGCTGCGTGAGCTGCGCGCTGGGGGGCTCGAGGACTTCCTGGCGCGCCACGGTCACCGTTCCGACGCGAGCTGGGAGTTGTTCTCCAACCGGTGGGCCGACCACCCCGACCGCGTCCTCCGTCTGGCCGAGCTCGCGCGCGCGGCGCCGCCGCCCCCGCCGCCCGCCGACGTGGAGGCGCGGCTCCGGACGCTGTCGCCGGTCTTGCGGCAGGCCGTGCGCCTCACCCGGGCCTACCTCGCCCTGCGCGAGGAGCAGCGGTACCACTTGGAGCGCATCCTCTACGCCTTGCGGGAGCGCGTCCTGGAGCTGGGCGCGCCGCTGGCCGATCCGCGCGACATCCGGTTCTTGCACGTCGACGAGCTGGGCGATCCCGCTTCTTGGCCGGGAATCGTCGCGCGCCGGCGGGCGGAGCCCGTCGACACGGCGCCGCCCGACTTCCTGCGCGGCGACGAGGCCATCGCCATCCCCGCGGCCAGCGCCCGGCTCGACGGCCTGGGCATCTCGCCCGGCGTCGTCACGGGCCGCGTGCGGGTCCTGCACCGACCCGAGGAAGGCGATCGCCTCCGGTCCGGGGAGGTGCTCGTGACCGGATCCGCAGATCCCGCGTGGACGCCGCACTTTTCCCGCGCGGGCGGGTTGATCGTCGAGCTCGGGAGCCTGTTGAGCCACGGCGCGGTGGTGGCGCGGGAGTACCGGGTGCCGGCGGTCGCGAACATTCGTGGGGCGACGCGCCGGTTGCACGACGGGGTCGAGGTCACCCTCGACGGTCGCGCGGGGACGGTCTGGGTGCACGGAGCCCCGTAGGCCTCCAGTACCGGCGGTGCGCGACCGATCCGGGGGGTGAGAGGTGCACGATGCGCGGCCTGACGGGGATGATCACCTTCTTCGTGCTCGCAGGGTGGTTCTCGCTGCAGTCCGCCGCGGTGATCGACCGGCTGCAGGATCGGGTGCGTGGCGCCGAGGCGGACATCCACGCCCGCGAGGTGGCCGCCGGGCTCACGCCGATGCCGGTGATCGGCCGCGGCGAAGCGCGGACCGATTGGCGTGCGTTGTTCGGTACGGACGAGACCTTGCCCAGCGGCGTGAAGCAGCGCGACGTGTGGAAGCGTCAGACCGGTCGGTTCCTGGCCGGAGAGCCCATCACGCGGGCGGAAGCCCGGCGTGCGCGCGGCACGGACCTGTCGGACCCGGAGGTGCGCCACGCCGCGGCGGAGCGCCGGCAGGAAGAGTTGCTGGCACAACGCTGATTGGGCGGCGCGGCGGGACCGTCCGCACGTCGGGCCGGAGCGTGCCCGCGCCGCGCACCCTGCGCGACCTCAACGCCCGAGCTGATCCCACGCCAGGCGCACGATCAGCCCGATGATGACGACCTGGAAGACGCGTCGCACCAGGGGCGCACCGTTGGCGAGGGCGACGCGCGCGCCGAGGTAGCCGCCCACGAGGTTGGCCACGCCCATCGGGATCGACCACGACCACCGCACGTGTCCCGCGCTCGCGAAGATGAGGATGGCCGCCAGGTTGGTCGCGAGGTTCACCGCCTTGGCCGAGGCCGAGGCGCCGAGGAAGTCCAGCCCGAAGGCGCCCACGAAGACGAAGATCAGGAAGGTGCCGGTGCCCGGCCCCAGAAACCCGTCGTACAACCCGCACAGCGCGCCGAGGGCCACGCCGAGGGCCGGCCGTTCCATGCGCCCGGAGACCGCGCCGAAGTCGGGCCGCCAGAACGTGAACGCGGCCACCAGGGCGAGGGCGACCACCACCACCGGTTTGAACACGGCCGCGTCGACGTGGCGCGCCAGCTCGGCACCGGCCGCGCTGGCGACGAACGCCGCTGCGGCTGCGGCCCCGATCGAGCGCCACGGGAGGGCGACGGTGCGGGCGTAGCGGCCCAGCGCCACGGTGGTGCCCCAGACCGACGCGGCCTTGTTCGTGCCGAGTACGCTCACCATCGGCGCGTCCGGCCAGAGGGCCAGGAGCGCCGGCAGTTGAATGAGCCCGCCGCCCCCCGCCATGGCGTCGACCACGCCGGCAACGAAGGCGGCGGCGCAGGCCAGCACCAGGTCCATCCCGGCGAGGTATCGGCGCGTTAGCCGGCGGACCATGTCGATCCTGCTGTTCGTGCTCGCCTGCGCCAAGGTCCCGCCCACCGGCCACGGGCCCGCCTTCGACGAGCTGCGCAGCGCGCTGGCGCGCGAGGGCGTCGAGCTGGTTCCCACGGTCGTCGTGGCCGACCTGCCGGCGCCGGCGCTCCCGCCGCTCAAGGCGGCCACGCAGATCGAAGAGCGCCTTCGCATCGGAGAAGAGCACCTCGGGGAGCCGACCGTCCTGGACCCGGCGTTGCCGGAGCACGCCGCCTTCCTCCGCAACGACTACGTGGGCGCGGTCCGCTTCGGCGGTGGCCTCATCCGCACCGGCGAGACTGCGCTCGAGGTGCGGGCCCGCCTCATCGAGTTCAGCGCCCAGCAGGAGCTCCGGGAGCAAGGCACCGCCTGGCTCGAGTCGACGGTCAGCGGCCTGCTCACGCGCGCCCGCGTCCCGACGGTGCAGCCGTCCGGCGGCGCCCCGGCGTTCGCCGCCCCGGCGGTCCTCCGCAAGCCCATCCGCGGCATGAACGAGCTCGACGGGCGCGACAACCTGAACCTCCCGCGCGTCGCCATCGAGCCCGCCGCGGCCCCCGCGGACAGCGGCGGTGCGCGGTGGGTGCTCGTGCCCTACCTGCGCGGCTACGTGATGCACAACGGCGGCTGGTTCCTCGGCCACGAGTGGGGCTGCCCGGGCGGGGCCCGGGTCGAGGCGCTCGTGGTGCTGTACGACCGCCGGACGGGCCAGCCGGCGTGGTGGCAGGCCGCCACGGGTCGGCACCTGGAGGAGATGAAGGCCCAGCCGAGCCGGGCTCAGATGGACCAGTTCCTGCTCTGGGCCGAGGATCAGGTCGAGGCCGAGCTGCAGGCCGGCTTCCTGAAGTAGCCGGCTTCGGCCTACTTCTTCGCGGCCTTCGGCGCGTTGGCGTTGAGGTCGATGCGGTCGGCGTACAGCGTCGCGTAGACCTGCGGGCCTTCCTTGGTGAGCCACCCGAGCGTGACCACCAGGTCCTCCGCTTCACGGGACTTCACGAACTCCGACACCATCTTCTCGCCGGCGCTCGGGGGAGCCTCGAAGACGCCGTACACGCCGGCGCCCTTCGGCGGCTCGCCTTCGGCCGACTTGCCCACGATCGAGCTGAGCACCTGACCGTGGAGATTGCCGAGCGCCGAGCGACGACCGAACTCGGAGCCATTCTGGAGCTCGTAGATGCCCGTGCTGCTGCACACCACCTCGACGTGGGTGAGCCCCTGCTTGTCGACCAGCGTGACCGTGACCGTCTGCGGGTCGAGCGTCTCGGGGACGGCCGGGAACACCTGCGCGCCCATCGAGGCGCCGCGGGCGTTGACCACGTCGGCGTTGGTGAAGACGGCGGTCTTGCCCATCCAGTCGGCGGCCGGGGGCTTGGCCGAGGCGACGGACAACGGGAAGAGGAGGGCGAGGGTGAAGAACCGGTACATGGCGCGGTGCTAACGCGTCGGATCCGGAGGCATTCGTGCGCTTGACAATTGATCAGCACGCACGTCGGGCGCGGACCTTGAAAAACCCGACACCGTGGGCAACAGTGTACGGCATGCACTTCCGCCTCCTCGCGCTGCTCACGCTCCTCGGCTGCCCCGGTGGCGACACCGGCAAGGACAGCGGCGACTCCGACGACACCGACGAGACCGGCGACACCGGCACCACCGACTGTCCGGACGGGAGCGCGCCGGAAACCTGGTACGCCGACGCCGATTCGGACAACTACGGCGACGCCGCCGCGGCCACGACCGCTTGCGACCCGCCGACGGGCACCGTCGACAACGACCTGGACTGCGACGACGCCGACGCGCAGGTCAACCCCGACGCCATCGAGCTGTGCAACGACGAGGACGACGACTGCGACGGCGCCACCGACGAGGACGTGGGAACCACGTGGTTTGCGGACACCGACCTCGACGGGGTGGGCGACGCGGCGAACGCGGTCACCGCGTGCTCGGCGCCCGCCGGCTACGTCGCCGAGGCCGGCGACTGCGACGACCGCAACGAGAACGTGTACCCGGGCGCGGTCGACGTGTGCTCGGGCATCGACGAAGACTGCGACGGCACGCTCGACGACGAGCAGACCGGCGTGCTCGTCGCCACCGACGGCACGGTCACCGACATCACGGCCGCCCTCGCGGCCGGCACGGCCGACGCGCCGACGTACATCGGCGACCAGGATGGGTACACCGTGCACCTGGACACCGGGGAGGTGCGGCTCTGCGAGGGGCTGTACTACGCAAAGATCGTCGTGGCCGACCTCGGGAGCGATCTCGCCGTGATCGGCCTCTACGGGCCCGAGGCGACCATCTTGACCACCGACGGCACCTCGGGTGGCGACGACGGCTCCATCATCGCGGTGACCGAGGCCACGCTCCGGATCGAGGGCCTCACCATCACGGGCGGGGTGGGCTCGGAGGGCAACACCAAGGGGGGCGGCGTCGCCATCACCCAGTCCGGCGCGGTCGCCATGACGCCGAACATCACGTTCACGGACTCCATCATCACCGGCAACACCACCGACTACGGCGGTGGCATCGCGCTGTTGGACTACGGGAGCGTCTGGCTCACCGACACCCTCATCTTCGGCAACACCGCCAACGAGGTCGGTGGCGGGGTGTGGGTACAGGAGCACGGGGAGCTGTACTGCTCGGCCACGACGGTCGGCGGCGCCGGCGTCATCGCCAACGAGTCGCCGATCGCCGGCGGGTTCTACTTCTCCAGCAAGTCCAGCGGCGAGCTGAGCTCGACCGGTTGCGACTGGGGGGACGCGGGGCTCGACGACAACTCGGTCAACGACGTTCAGCGCCAGCCGCACTTCGACAACGCGTGGTGCTTCGGCAACGCGACCGCCGTCACCGACTCGGTCGTCTGCGACAGCACCGGTTGCACCGGTACTCACGAGGTGGCCTGCCCCTAGCGGGGAACGTTCCCGTCGCGACGCGGCGCCGTCGGGGCACCGCGCGCTTCGGGACAGGACTCAGGCGCCGCCCAGGGCCCCGGCGAGGCCGCCACGGGTGGCCCTGTTGCCGAACGTACGCAAGATCTCGGCCTCGTAGGCGTGGGTGTGCGCGCGCTCCACGTAGTGCACGTGCGCCCCCAGCAGGCCCGGCAGGACCAGGTCGAGCTCGACGATGTCGCCGACCACGAGCGTCTGGGCGGGCGTGGTGCCGGTGTCGGCCCAGACCTCGGCCAGGACGTCGAAATACCGACCCCGGCGGGGCAATACCGGGCGATGGAGGCCGCCGACCTGCCATACCGGGCCGACGCCCCCGATCCCGAGACCACGCGCGGTGGGTTCGCACACCTCGAACTTGCGGGCGTTTCCGGCGACCCCGAGCGGACGCGGCAACGCCAGCTCACGGAGCTTCTTGGCGACCTTGTCGGTGCTCGAGTTCGTCACGATGCGGACATGTTCGAAGCGGACGAGCGCGGCGGTGAGGACCGCGGCAGCATCGGGCCGGAAGGCGGGCCGGAGCGCGCCGTACGCGAGCTGATAGAGCTGCCCGGACACCTCGCCGCGGAGGGCGGCCGCCTTGGCGTCGTCGCCGCCGAGGAGCGGCAACTTCTCGGCGCGACAGAGCTCCGCGAACGCCAACGACGCGCTGATGTACGGGTCGGCGTCGCCGGGCGCGGTGATGCCGCCGCCCATGTCCCACCCGAGCTCGGGGGCGCCGGCGCGCACCCGGACGAGCGCATCCCTGAACGGGGCGACCCGGTCCCGCCCGAGGAGTCCGGCCACGGCGGCTTCGTAGGCCGCTTCGAACTGTGCGCCTTCGTCGGCGATGTCGGTGAGGGTGCCGTCGAAGTCGAAGACGATCAGGCGGACAGCCATGGGACTCTCCTCAGGTCAGGAAGTAGCGAGGAGCGACCTCGACCGTGCGCGTGCGGCCGAAGCCGACACGCTGCGCGAGGATGTCGTGGGCCCCGTGCACCACGTCTTCCCAGGTGAGCACGACCGCCTCTTCCAGCGCGAGGTTCTGGGCGATACCGGGGACATACTTCTGGCCGAGCGCCTTGGCGGGCACACCGGGCATCCGCTCGATCACGTCGCCCTGGATCTGCCGGACGAAGCCGGCGAAGGTGCGATCCTCGGCCGCGACGAGGAGGCGGCCGGTGCGGCCGACACTCTCACACACGAGCTCCATGTCGGGGGGGACGAGCGTGCGCAGGTCGACGACCTCGAGCTCGATTCCTTCCTTGGCGAGCTTCTCTGCGGCGTTCATGCACGTCCACACCGCGCGTCCCCACGCCACCACGGTGACGTCGCGACCGGGGCGGCGAACGACCGCCTTGCCGAGCGGCACCGCGAGGTCGGCCGGAAGATCGGGAACTTCGCCGCGCATGATCGCCTTCTTCAGCGCGCTGATCGCGTCGGGGTCGGTCGGCTCGCCGGGGAACGCCGGCCCGAGCGCCTGGCGGTACATCCACTTCGGCTCGAGGCACACGACCGGCCCGCGGTAGCGGCCCGCGGCCATCAGCAGCCCGTACACGTCGAAGCTGGTGCTCGGCATGACGATGGTGAGGCCGGGGATCGGGCTGAAGTACCCGTCGATCGACATCGAGTGGTAGACCGCGCCGCCGCCGAACGGGTCGACCGGGGTGCGCAGGATGGTGGCGAAGTTGCTCTGCCCGTTGGTGCACCAGTACAGGTTGCCCATGTGGACGAGCCAGTGGAACGCGTTGAGTGTGTAGTCGCCGAACTGGATCTCGGGCAGGGCGAGCAGGTCCTTGTGCAGGCCGGCGCCGCAGCCGGTCCCGAGGATCAGCGGCTCGTTGAGCGGAGCGTCGATGATGCGCTCGGGGAACAACTTCTTGAGGCCCTGCGTCGCGGTCATCACGCCGCCGAGGCGGCCGACGTCCTGGCCCCAGAGCACGCCGTTGTGGTGGTTGATCAGGTTCTTGATCGCGGCCCGGATGGCCCCCGCGTAGGTGATGTTGGTCTGCCCGTGGGCGGGGGGCTCGGCGACCTCGGGGAAGGGCGCGCGGATGTTCTCGAAGACGCTCTCCGGCGGCGGCTCGGGCTCGGCGCGCACCTGGTCGAGGATTGCGCGCACCTCCTCGTCCTGCCGCGCCATGAGGTTGCCGAGCTCGTGGTGGGCGAAGAAGTCGCGCCCTTCGCCCACGACGCGCTTGAGCACGTCGCGCTCGGTGAGGGTGCCGGCCGCGACCAGCTCGCCGCCGAACTTGATGATGGGGTCGTCCTGCTTCAGGTCGTAGGTGACGTCGGCGGCGGAGGAGTGGCCGTTGAAGCGGGGTAGGTCGTGCACGTGCATGAAGACCGGCTTCCCGGTCTCGACGATGAACCGGGCCGCGCGCGCGGTGGCCTGGTAGACGTCGTGAAAGTCCCGTCCGTCGGCCGAGACGAAGTGCATGCCGAAGCTGGCGGCGTAGGTGCCGAAGTCCTGGATGCCGCGGCCTTCGTGCGGCTGGGTCGAGATCGCCACGCGGTTGTCGGTCACCAGGTACAGGACCGGCAGCTCCCAGACCGCGGCGGCGGTCATCGCGTCGTGCAGGTCGCCCTCGGCGCTGGTGCCGTCGCCGATGATCGCCATGCTCAGCGAGCCGGTGACGCCCTTGACCTTGAAGCCCTTGGCGTACCCGGCGGCCTTGCCGAGCTGCATGCCGACGGGGGACTGCACGGGGAGGATGCCCAGCTCGGGCATGTCGAGGTGGTAGACCATCTGCCGGCCGCGGGACATGCGGTCGGTGTCCTTGCTGAACTGTTGGCGCAGGACGTCGAGGGTGAAGTCGCGGTAGCCGCCGAGTCGCGCCCACATCGCGCACAGGGCCCCCGAGCGGTAGTGCGGGACGATCCCGAACTTCTTGCGGTCGCACAGCTTGTGCAGCGCCAACGCGGTCGCGGTGCCGTGCACCTCTTCGCCCGGGCCCCAGATGGCGAACTTGACCTCGCCGCGGCTGACCAGGCGGACGATGTGTTCTTCGGTGGAGCGGCTGCGCGTGGCCACCTCGTACGCCATCACCAATTCTTCGGCGGTCGGGGCGGGAATATCGGCGTACTGGGGGACCTCGAGCGCGGCCATGTCGACTCCGGTGCGGCGCCGACGAGCTAACGCCATGGGCGCCGCGGCGCGACCGGGCTGGGCGCCAGCCGGGGCCGGTCCGCGGCGCGACCGGACGGGCTACCCGGATGCGTGCGCTTCCCGACCCCCGCTCCGCGCCCCGCCCTGGGTCCGATGCTCGATGTGCTCGCGGCGGGCGTGGACCTCGACGCACGTGTGGCCACCGACCCCCTCCGCTTCCCGCGCCGATACCGCGAGGCCGCGGACGTCGAGGTCGCCGCGGCGTTCGCGGCCGCGCTCGCGTTCGGCCGCGTGGCGCTCTTCGGCGCGGTGGTCGAGGCTTGCCTGGCGGAGGCCGACGCCCACGGCGGCCCCGCGGCGTACGCCGACCTGCTGGCCGCCGACCCGGCCCGCCCGGCCTTCGCGGGGCGCTACTACCGCTGGTTGACGACGCCCGACCTCCGGGCGCTCTTCGCCGCGTTCGGCGGGGTGCGCGCCGCGCTCGGTGGCCTGGCGGGCGCCTTTCCGCCCTCCCCCGAGCCCGGGGCGACGCTCGCCATGGGCATCGCCACGCTCCGCGGGCACCTCGGCCCCGACGCCTCGCCGGCGCTGCGGTCGTGTTTTCCGGCCCCCGACGGGGGCTCTGCGTGCAAGCGGTGGTGCATGTTCCTCCGGTGGATGGTGCGGCGCGCCGAGCCCGACCTCGGGCTGTGGACCCATCTGGACCCCGCCTGCCTGGTGATCCCGCTCGACACGCACGTCTTCCGGGTCGCCGGGTTTCTCGGCCTGCGCCGAGGCACGGTCGCCGGATGGCGCACGGCGCTCGAGGTCACTGCTGCGCTTCGGGCCTACGACGCACAGGATCCGCTGCGGTACGACTTCGCCCTGGCCCACCTCGGCATCGCCCGGGCCTGCCTCGGACGCCGCGACCCGGCGGTGTGCCCGACCTGCCCGCTCGACACCGCATGCCGGGCGTAGTCGCGCGCGGGGTACACTGTCGTGATGCCGAACGGACCGCTCAGCGCCGAGATCCTGGTCGTCGACGACGATCCGCGCCTCCGCGAGCTCGTCCGCTACACGCTCTCCCGCGCCGGCTGCACCGTGCGTGAAGCGGGCGACGGGCGCGAGGCCCTGGCGATGGCGCGCACCTTGCGGCCCGATCTCGTGCTCCTCGACGTGCTGATGCCCGAGCTCGACGGCATCTCGGTGTGCCGCGAGCTCCGCGCCGAGAGCGAAGTGCCGATCATCTTCCTGAGCACCCGCGCCGAGCAGGTCGATCGCATCGTCGGCCTCGACCTCGGCGGCGACGATTACCTCGGCAAGCCCTTCGCGCCGGCCGAGCTGGTCTCGCGGGTACGCGCCGTGCTCCGCCGCACGCGGCCGGCCGCCGGGGCGGGCGCAGCGTCGGTCGAGTCGGGGGGGGTGCGGGTCGACCTGGAGCGGTTCGCGGCCAGCGCCGGCGGCGAGGCGGTGTCGCTCACGCGCACCGAGATCCGCATGCTGCACGCACTCCTGGCCGCGCAGGGGGTGGTCCTGACCCGCCGGCAGCTCGTCGCGGCCGCGTGGGACGAGCCGCACTTCGTCTCCGATCGAACGGTCGACAGCCACGTGCGCGGCATCCGCGCCAAGCTGCGGGTGCACGACGCCGACCACGTCGAGACCGTCACCGGGGTGGGGTGGCGGTGGCGCGGCTAGCCCCGGGCGGCCGGTGAAGCTGCGTGAGCTGGCCCGGCCCGCGCTGCCGCTCCACGCGGCCCTGGTGCTCAGTCACCTCGGGCTCTTCCTGCTGCCGACCGCGCTGCTCTTCGGGAGCGGCGCGCTCGTGCGCGACGAGCATCGGCAGCGCGAGGGTGAAGCGCTCCGCGAGGCGCAGGTGCTCGCCGCGTGGGTGGGCACCCGGCCCGCGGCCGACCCCGCCGCGTGGTTGGCGCTCGACGCCGAGCTCGGGCGGCTGACCCGGCGCACCGGCGCGGTGCTCCGGGTCGTCGACACGGCGGGCGCGGTGCGCGTGGCCCGCGGCGACGCCCCCGAGGGCGCGCTCGCGGTGGCGCCGGTGCCCGAGGCGCAAGCCGGCACCGCGTCGGTGGTCACCCGCTGGAGCGGTGCGGCCGAGGGTGGGCGCTCGTGGACCTATGCCGCCGCGCCGTTTCCGCCGGCGGGGGAGCAGCGCGGCGTCGTGGTGGTCGGGCTCCCCAACCGGCGCGGCGCGGAGGTCCTGGCGGCGCTCGTCGGCGACGCAGGCTGGCCGGCTGCCCTCTTCGGTGGGGCCGCGCTCGCGTTCGCGTTCTGGGCGTCGTGGCGGGTCTCGCGCTCGTTGCGGGCGCTGGCGCGTATCGCCCAGCACGTCGACGAGCGCGGTCCCACCGGGGAACACGCCCGGTGGCTGCTCGACAGCGTGCTCGGTACGCGCATCGCGGAGGTGCGCCACGTGGCCGCGGCCTTCCAGGGTACGCTCCGCCGGCTCCGCGATCGGCTCCGCGACAACGAGGAGTTCGCGGGCAACGTGAGCCACGAGTTCCGAACGCCGCTGACCACGCTGCGCGGGACGATGGACGTGTTGATGGAGGACGGCGACATGCCGGCGTCGCAGCGACACCTGTTCCTCGAGAACGCCCGCACCGACCTCGACCGGCTCCTCCGCATGGTGCAGGGCCTCTTCGACCTGGCGCGGGTGGAGTCGACCACCCGTCGCGCCCGCGTGGTGCTCGACGAGGTCGCCGCCGACGTGCAGCACCGCTACTCCGACGTGGGGCTCGAAGGTGCCGCCGGCGCCGTGCTCGGCGACGCGGCGCAGCTCGAGTTGGCGGTCGCGAACCTGGTGGAGAACGCCCGCCTGCACGGGGGCCCGCCCGTGCACCTGCGCCTGTGGGCCGTCGCCGGGCGGGTGGGGGTCGACGTCGCGGACGGCGGGCCGGGAATCTCGACGGCCAACCTGCCCCAGGTCTTCGACCGCTTCTTCACCACGGGCCGGGGCCGGCAGGGCTCCGGCCTGGGCCTGGCGATCGTGCGGGCGGTGGCCCGCGCCCACGACGGCGACGTCACGGTCGAGAGCGAGCCCGGCCGTACCGTGTTCCGCTTGTCGTTGCCGCGCGTGGACTGACCCCGCCACGCCCACCAAAAGCCCGCTCGAAGTTCGACATCGCCACGCCCACCGACCTGGGGCCGGTGCAGCCAGACCCTCGCGGTTCGGCGTTCCCCCCGTTGTGCCGGACGCCTCCGCCCGTTGTCCGGCTCGGTGACGTCAGACGTTTGCCCCGCGCCTGCAGAACGCCGACCCGCGCCCCGGGGTCGCCGCGTCTTGCCCGGCCCCCGCACCGCCTCAGATGCAGGGCTGGGTCTGCGTCGTGGTGCTGTCTTCGCACAAGAAGCCGTCGCACCCGTCGATCCAGCTCGCGCTCGCGCCGCAGCTCGGCACCGTGCCCGACCAACCGGCGGACCACGAGCACACCCACACGGCGCCGGAGCAGGTCCCGACCGAGGTGTAGTACTTGGTCTGCGTGCCGTCGCAGTTCCAGTCCCAGGATCCGTCGCCACGCTGCGAGGAGCTGTACGACGTGGCCGCAGGGCTGGCGCTCGAGTTGTAGTCGTAGCAGTCGTTGTCGTAGCCGGAGCGGTAGTAGCCGTCTTCCTGGCAGAGACACTTGGGCGCCGCGGTGGCCGAGCCGTACCCGTCGCCGTCGTAGTCGTAGTAGAAGTCGGTGCAGCCGGTGGCGTCCTCGGTGTCGGGCGTGCCGTTGCAGTCGTCGTCGATCCCGTTGCACGACTCCTGGGCGTCGGGGCCGATGGCGATGGTGGTGTCGTCGCAGTCGCCGTCGTTCTCGCTGTAGCCGTCGCCGTCGTCGTCCCAGGCGCGCGTGCCCTCGTCGACGTCGCCGTCGCAGTCGTTGTCCGCGCCGTCTTCGACCTCGGTTCCCCCCGGGAAGCTGTAGATGTCGTCGTCGTCGCAGTCGCCCATCTCCTCGGTGAAGCCGTCCCCGTCGTCGTCGATCTGGCTGCGCGGGGTGACCACGAAGAACGCCTCGGCGGTGTCGGAGAGGCCGTCCTGGTCGGTGACCGTGAACAGGAGGTGCTGGGTGCCGCCCGGAATCTCGGCCTCGCACGCGGCGATGCCGGTGGCGTCGGGCTTGGGCGCGCAGAACTCGGTCAGGCCGGCTTCGCCTTCGTACGCCAGGCTCACGTACAACAGGTCGGGGGTGTCCTGCTCGTCCGACACCTGCACCATGTAGGTGAAGTCTTCGGCTTCTTCGGAGGTTTCCCCCGCCGCCGGATGGACGATCGCGATCGTGGGCGCGTCGGGCACCTCTTCGATCGTGATCGTGATCTGGCCCTCGCCCACCTCGCCCTGCTCGTCGGACGCGCTCAGCACGACCACGTGGTTCCCTGGCGTGAGCTGCGCGGTCGAGAAGGTGCACTGCCCGCTGACCGCGCACGCCTTCTCGTTGGTGAGCACGCCGTCGATGTCACTGGTCCACTGGACGAACAGCTCGTTGCTCGGCGTCTGGTCGTCGTTGACCGAGCCGATGAAGTCGATGATCTCGCCTTCTTCGCGCACCGTGCCGTTGGGCGGCGTCTGGATCGCGGCGGTCGGCGGCTCGTTGTAATGCGTGACGGACACGTCGTTTCCGCACGCCGCCAAGAGGACCACGGACACCATGGGCGAGACTCTCCGCCCCTACGATAGCACGACCACGGGCAGACCTTGGGCGCCACGCCGCGACCGGCCTGGACGGCGGCGGGTTCGGGCGCGCGGCGCACGCGATGGCGGCGCCGGCTGCGGAGCGCGACGCGCGCCGGACCCTGAACCTCGGCCCGAAGGGCCGCGCGGCCGGTCGCGGCGCGTCGCCCCCGGGCGCGCGCTCAGTCGCCGCGCTCCATCTTCTTCACCGCCATCTGGACGTACTTCCGGATGTTCGGAATCTCCGGGTCCAGCGAGTAGGCGCGCTGCAGGTCCTGGAAGGCCTGGCGGTAGTTCTTGCGGTAGTAGTGGCTGATTCCTCGACGGCAGCGCGCCATGGCGTGGCTGCCGTCGAGCTCGACCGCCTGATCGTAGAACTCGATGGCGCGCCGGTACTCCTTGCGGGCGAAGTACAGGTCGCCCATGGCGACGTGCGGGTCCGGCCGGTCGGGGTGAAGATCTTCGGCGCGTTGAAAGTCGCTCATCGCCGAGCTGTAGTCTCCGAGCTCGAGGTAGCAGCGGCCCCGCCCGATGTACGCGTCGGTACGGTCGTGGCGCAGGTCGAGCACATCGGTGAACGACTGGATCGAGCGGTGAAGATCGCCCCGACCGGCGGCGGCGACGGCGTCGTCGACGAGCTGGGCGATGCGGGCGTCGTCGCCGGCCGGCCGGATGCTGGGCGCCTGCGTCTGCGTGATGGACGGCGGTTCGGCGTCGTCGGTGAGGCGCGGGGCCGCGCTCTCCGCGCGGGGCGGGCGCGGCTTGGCGCTCCCGAGAAATAGTTTCCATGCGCCAAGGCAAGCAACGCCAAGAGCGCGGCCGCGGGCAAGACGACTCGTCGCCGCACGGCTGCCATCAACTGCTGCACCCCCAACAAGAG
>SXOM01000281.1 GCA_005776735.1 Pseudomonadota bacterium | reverse complement strand
CCCTTCTCTGGCGCCAGAGATCCGTGTTCTGTCGCCACTGCGGGCCGATTTCGTCGTGACTGGCGGTAATGTTCGCAAGAGCCTTCGCATCTGCGGCGTTTGCCCGTAGAGCGCCGCCGCGGAGCGCGCGGGCGCCGCCGCGGAGCGCGCGGGCGGCGCCCCAGGAGGCCCCGCCCCTACGCGGCGGGAGTTATTGAACGAACGTTCGTTCAATAACTCGCCGCTCGCCGAGCCCTTCGCGGTCCGCAGCGTTTGCCCGTAGACGTGGACATTATTGAACGAACGTTCGTTCAATAACTCCGCGCTCGCCCGACGCCTCGCCGTCCGCGGCACTTGCGCGTCGACGGGCGCGACGGGCGCGACGGGCGGGTCTTGCCCGGCCCCCGCCTCAGCGCACGGAGAGGGTCGCGCTCTGCCAGCCCATGCCGCCGCGGCCGTCGAGGACGACGGCGTGGAGGAGGTAGGTGCCGGCCTCCGCGGGGCTCACCCACGTGCGGGCGGACGAGGTCTCCGGCTCCCCTTCGCCAAAACCCCCGAGGCCGGTGTCGGACTCGGCGAGGGTGCCACCGCTGGTGTACCAACGGTAGGAGGGGGACTCGGTCCGCTCCTCGGTCACCCCTTCGCTGGTGACGTACTGGTACGCCTCGGGCGCCTCGGCGAGCTCCACCTCCACGCTGTACTCGCTGCTGGGGTCGACGACGACGATGGCGCCGGCGGCGACCGCGTTTCCGTCGATGGTGAGCGCGCCGAGGTCGGGGTTGTGGTTCGGCGTCGCGGCGAGGCTCACCGGGATGGACTTGAGCGTGAGCTCCTGCTCGTCGGCGGTCGCGAGCGTGACCGTGACGGTGGCGGTGCGCCCCTCGGCCAGCGCCGCGTCGTCCAGGCCGTCCAGGGCGTCCTCGGGGACGGTCCAGCCGAGCGTCATCCCAGGCTCCACACCCACGAACCCCGCCGCCTGGAGCTCCGCGTACAACGCCAGGAGCTCGGCCTGGCTCAGCGTGTCGGCGTGCTCCAGCCGCGCGAGCAGGTCGGGGTCGAGGGTGCAGCCCTCGGCGTCACCCTCGACGCAGGCGATCCACACCGCGCTCCAGTCCGCCGCCTCGGGCGCGTGGACCAGGGACGTGAAGCGGACATGCTCGCCGGGGCGTGGTTCGGCGGGATCGGCGCGGACGGCGAGCAGGCGCAGGCGGTCCAGCTCCCACTCCTGGGCGAAGTCCGGCGTGTCACACCCCAACAGGGCGAACAAGAGAAGCCACGTGCGCATCAGAGGTGCCACTCCGCCTGAAATCCAACGGACGGGATGAACGGGAGGCCCGACACCCAGTCATGTTCGGTGTAGTCGTAGTTGTACAAGATGAACTCCGGGTTCTCCCCGTGGGCGAGGTTCAGCAGGTCGACGAAGACCTCCAACTGCCAGTTCTTCCAGGTGAACAGCTTGTCCAGGCGCACGTCCACCGCCCAGTAGTCCGGCTGCCGCGCCGAGTTGGGGGCCCCGGTGGCGTAGGGCACATAGCCGCCCTCGTCCATCATGTAGATGCCACCGTCGTACGGTGTGTAGGGATTGCCGGTGGTGTACTGCGCCTTGGCGCTGACCTCGAAGTCCAGCGGGAGTCGGTACCCGGCCACCGCGGTCGCGATGTGCGTCTGGTCGTAGTCGAAGCGGTACCACCCTTCGGGGTCGTCGGGCGTATCGTTCCGTTCGCTGGTGCTCAGCGTGTAGCTGACCCACCCGAAGAAACGATCGACCAACGCGTGCCGGGCCATGAACTCCATGCCGTAGGCGCGGCCGACGCCGTACTCCTCGCCGGTGCCGACCGAGAGCGGCTCCATCCAACGGTAGTACCCCGTGAGGTCGACCTGGACCGCGGGGCCGAACTTCTGCTCCCAGCCCGCTTCGCTGGACCACGCGCGCTCGAACTCGAGCTCCCCGCCGAGCGTGGTGCCCGAGGGGGGCTGGTGGTACAGCCCCGTCCCCGCCTTGAACGTGCCCCCGGTGACGAAGCTCGTCCGGACGGCGATCCGAGGATCGACCGCGACCGCGGTGCCGTCGGACTCGCCGCCGGGGTCGTCTTCGCTCGCGCGCACCACCACCGGCAGGCGAGCGCCGGCCACCAGGGCCAACGCTTCGGGGTCGGCGAGCGGGCGCACCTGTGCCTCGACGAAGGGGTCGGGTTGCCCGAGCCACAACCCCGCGCCGGCGACGAGGGGCTCGGACTCGGAGAGCGGGTTCTCGCCGTCGACCGGCACCGAAGCGAGGAACACCTCGAAGTCGTTGCGGCTCACTTCGCTGTCGAGCCCGGCGCTGAGCGTGAAATGGGCGGACGGCTCCCACCGCACGTCGCCCCGCAGGTCGAACACCTGGTCGTCCTGCTTCAGCGACAACGCGCTCCCGAAGGCGATGTCGGTGGTGCCGAACCCGACCGCGGGCTGGAGGCGCAGCGTGAGGTCGTCGGCGAGCTCGCGCTCCCAGCGTACGACCAGGCGGTGGGTGCCGTAGCCGACGCCCGCCTGTTGGTCTTCGGCCTCGCCGAGGCGGATGGTGAGCAGGTCGTCGAAGCCGAAGAGGAGGACCGAGAACTCGTCGGGACCGTCGCCCAACCACTGCAGCTTGGCCTGGTAGTCGAGCCACCGCGGGGCGGCGTAGAACGCCTGGCCCGCGAGCGCGATGCCGAGCACCACGTCGACGTACGAGTGGCGCGCGCCCGCGGCCCACCCCCACTTTCCGAAGCGGCCCTCCCCGTACAGGCCGGTGTCGAGGATGTCGGTCCGCAGCGTGAGGTGCGGCCGCTCGGGAAAGTCCTGCTGCGTACGCACGTCGATCACGCCGCCGATGCTGCGACCGTAGCGGACGCCGTAGGTGCCGGGCAGGTAGTCGACCGCCTCGATGAGCTCGGGGTTGAGGATGGAGCGGAAGCCGCCGAGGTGGTACACCAGCGGGACCTCGACGCCGTCGACGTAGACGTTGCTGTCCTCGGGGTTGGCGCCGCGCAGCACCAGGAGCCCCGTCGAAAACGGCGCCCGCGCCGCGCCGGGCAGGTTCTGGATCACCCGCACCGGGTCGCCGAAGCTCCCCGGCACCCGCCGAACCTCGGCGATCGACAGGGTGCGCCGCGTGACCTCGGGGGCGCGCTCGCGCTCGTAGACCGCGACGGCTTCGTTGTCGCGGTAGGACTCGTTCCGCAGCCACAAGCGCGCGGTGGTGACCTGGCCGGCCACCACGTCGGCGCGCTCCGCGGCGTCCTGGTAGCCGGGCCGGCGCGCGGTCAGGCGGTAGCTGCCCGGCGGCAGGCCCGCGAACGCGTAGTGGCCGCGGTCGTCGGCCACCACCTGCGCGACCTCGCGCCCGGCGAGGTCCCGCGCGATCACCACGCCGCCGGCGACGGGCACCTTGGTCGCCATCTCGGTGAGCTGGCCTTCGAGGGTCACCGGCAAGGCCTCGGGCGGCGGCACCTCCTCGACCGCGGGCGGCGGCACGAAGGGGTAGTCGAACTCGACCTCGACGACCACCGGCCCCGTCGCGTCGGTGGCGGGGCGGAACGTGAACTGGCGGACCGCGGCGACGGCCGCTTCGTCGAACCCGTGGCCGGCGGGCCGCAGCACGTCGACCCGGGTGACGCTCCCCTCCACGCCGACCTCGACGAGCAGCCCCACGGTGCCGCCGAGCCCGGCGGCGAGCGCCTCGGGCGGGTACACCGCTTCGACGAAGCTCGCGACCTCCGGGCCCGTCAGGAGCGGCAACCCCTCGGGCGCCGCCTCGGCGGCGGGCGTCGCCCCCGCCGGCGCTCCGACGGGCGGGTCGGCGGCGAACACAGCGCCGGCGAACAGGATCATTCGACCGCCCGGAACGTGCACGTGTGCGGGAGGCCGGCCACGCCCACCGCGTCGTTGCCGACCTTGCCGGGCGTGCACCGCACCGCCGACCATGCCGCAAGGCACGCCGCGTCGGCGTCCGGGTGCAGCGGCCGCGTGACGCGGGCCGCGTCGATCTTGCCGTCGGCGCCGACGTCGAGGAGCACCTCGACCGAGCCCTGGATGCCGGCCTTCTTGACGGTGGCGGGCGCTTCGAGGGCCGGCCGCGGGCACCGCGGCGGGCTCGTGGCCGCCGCCCACGACACCGTCGCCTCCTCGCGGGTCATCGTCTCTTCCGTGGCCTTCACCGTGAGCGATGTCCCCGCGCGGGCGGCGACCCCCGACCCGCTCCCGGGCAGGAACGACGCGCTGTTGAGGCCCTGTACCCGGCGGACGGATTGCGTGGGCGTGTCGGGCGGCGCCACCGGGTCGGGTAGTGTGGGCTCGGCGGTGTACTCCACGACCTTGGGGGGGCGCGGCGGCTTGGGGAGCTCCGGCTCGGGCGGCGGGGGCGGCGGTTCGGGCTCGGCTTCGGGCGTCTCGGTCACCACCATCTCGACCCACCGTCGGACCGCCTGGGGCGGCGCGACCTGGACCAATGCCAGGCACCCGGCGATGCCGAGGTGCACCACCAGGGACACGAGCCAGCCCGACGCGCGCCCCTGAGACGTGTCTTCACTCCCCAGCGGCAGCTCGCGGCGCCGCACGCTCACGGGGGCGCCGCCGCGCGCGGCACGGGGTCGATGTTGATGGCGAACTTCCCGATGCCTTCTTGCTTGACCAGGTCGATCACCTTGACGACCTCGCCGTGCGGAACGCTGTGGTCGGCCGCGATGAGGCACACCACCGCGTCG
Organism: Pseudomonadota bacterium; assembly: GCA_005776735.1. Lineage (GTDB taxonomy): Bacteria > Myxococcota_A > UBA796 > UBA796 > SXON01 > SXON01. Next base: position 2,525 of record SXOM01000281.1, on the reverse strand, counting down.
CCCTTGTCGGCCTTGGCCGCCTTGAGCGCCGCGCGCAACGCCGCGCTGTCAGTGGGCTCCCCGTCCAGGTACCAGCGCCGCGACGCATCGACCGTGATCGCCAACGACAGCTCCTCGGCGGTAGAACCCGTGGCGGCCTCCGGCAACTTCACCTCGATGGCCTGGCGCACGATCGCGGTCGCCGTGACCATGAAGATGATCAGCACCACGAGGATGATGTCGACGAACGGGGTGATGTTGATGTCGGAGACGAGCTCGTCGTCGCCGCCGCCGAGTTTTGCGGCCACCTACGCCCCCGCGGCGCGCGGCGCGCCCTTGTACCGGCTGAGCAACAGGCGCGCGCGGTTCTCGACCCGGGCGAGGATCGCCTTGTTCTGCCGCTGGAGCACATTGTAGGTGACGACCGCCGGGATGGCGACCGCGAGCCCCACCGCGGTGCTCACCAACGCCTCGGAGATGCCGGCCATCACGCTCCCGGCCGCGCTCGCGTCGGTCAGCGACAGGTCGTGGAACGCGCGGATGATGCCGAGCACGGTGCCGAACAGCCCGATGAACGGCGCGTTGGACCCTGTCGTGGCCAAGAGCGCCAGGCCGGTGTCGAGCTTCTGGCGTTCGGCGCCGAGCGCGGCGGCGACGACCTCCTCGGCCGACTCGGGCCCCCGTTCTTCGGCCGCGTCGAGCCCCGACGCCAACACCCGCGCGGCCGGACCGCGCGCCACTTCGAGCGCCTTGCCAAAGCCCTCGGCGTCGCCATCCCGCGCGAACCGGCTCAGCGCCGTGTCGGCCTTGCCGTCGTCCCGGTCGCCGAGCCAGCGGACCAGCCGCGCCCCGACCACCGCCACGCACAACACCGACATCCCCACCAACAGCCACATGACCCATTCGGCGCCCAGGAGCGCGAAGGCAAAGACACGGTCCTGCAGCACGACGGAGCTCCGGGGCGGGGCGGCGCACCATACTCGACGCTCCCGCCGACCGCCACGACCCCGGGGCGCCGCGCCGCGACCGGACTGGGCGGCGGCCGGGGCGGGCGCGCAGCGCACCGAGGCCGGCGGAGTGGGCCGAAGGCGGGTAGATCCATCCCCGCCGATGATCCGCCTCTTCCGCCTCCCCGCCGCCGTCCCCGACGACCCGGCGGTCGACGCCTGGTTCGTCGGGCGCCCGCCCGCGCTCGCCGCGTTGGTGGCGCCGTGGTTCGCCGCGATGCGCGCTTGCGGCGCCGATGTGCGCGTGGTGATGCACGACGATCAGGCCACCGCCTGCGTCGGCGACGCCGCGTTCGCCTACGTCGCGACGTACCGCGCCCACGTGGCGGTCGGGTTCTTCGCCGGCTCGGCCCTGCCCGACCCGCACGGACTCCTCGTCGGCAGCGGCCGGTTCATGCGCCACGTGAAGCTCCGGCCCGGCGAGCCAGTCGACGCGACCGCCCTCGCCGCCCTGATTCGTGCCGCCTACGCCGTGGTTCGCGACGAGCTGGCCCGCGAAGCGGCAGCGCCGCCGCCCCCGTTCGCCCACGCGGCGAGCTTCGGGGCGCAGGCCGGCGCCTACGCCGCCGCGCGCCCGGGCTACCCGGCGGCCCTCTACGCCTGGGTCGCGGGGCAGACGCCGTCCACCCGCTTCGCGATCGACGTGGCCGCCGGCGCGGGCCAGGGCACGGTGGGCTTGTGCCGCCACTACGCGCACGTGCTCGCCACCGACCAGAGCGCCGCGCTCCTCGACCAGATCGCACCGCACCCCGCCCTGTCCACGCGCGTCGGAGCGGCCGAGGCGCTGCAGGCCGACGGCGCCGACCTCGTGATGGTCCACCAGGCGGTGCACTGGTTCGACCACGCCGACTTCTACGCCCGCGTCCGCCGGGCGCTCGTGCCCGGCGGCCTGTTCGTGGTCGTGGGCTACGCGGCGTTCCACGTCTCCGCCGAGATCGACGCGTGGTTCCGCGACCGCGCCGGGCCGCTGTTGGACCCGTACTGGGCGCCGCAGAACCGCGCGCTCATGGGCGGGTACCGCACCCTCGGCGTCCCCTTCCCCGAACGACCGGCGCCCCCGTTCGCCATCGAGCTGGAGTGGCCCCGCGAAGCGCTCGCCGCCTACCTGAGCACGTGGTCGGCGGTGGCGGCGCTGCGCGCGGTGGGGCACGGCGAAGCGTGGGAGGCCGCCCTGGCCGAGCTCCGCACGGCGTGGCCCGACGAAGCGCCGCGGCGGGTGACCATGCCGCTCACGATCCGCGTTTTCGCGCCCGACGCTGCGGGGCGCACCGGACCCCGCCCGACCCGATAACGGTCGCGGCGACCCGCCCGAGAGGTTCACATGCCCCGCACCCGCGCCGAGCTCACCCACTTCCACGAGACCTCCCTGCACGCCGACGTGATGGCGTTCTGCGCTTCCTTGCGGGAGAAGCACGATCCGCGCCTGTGGGTCGGGAGCATCGGGGAGAGCCCCGAGGGCCGCGACCTGCCGCTGTTGGTGCTCAGCGCACACGGGGTGCACACGCCCGAGGCGGCGCGGGCGCTCGGGTTGCCGATCGT
>SXOM01000280.1 GCA_005776735.1 Pseudomonadota bacterium | reverse complement strand
CGAGCCGGAGCCCGCGCCGGTCGAGCCGGAGCCCGCGCCGGTCGAGCCGGAGCCCGCGCCGGTCGAGGCGGCCGCGCCCGCGGTCTCCGAGGCCGAGGCCACCGCCGCCGATCCGCTCGAGGCGGGCGAAGCCGGCGAAGAAGAAGCCCAGGCGGCCGAGGACGCCGCCGATGTCGTGAGCGTCAACGTCGGCCGCCCGGTCATCGCCGAGCCCGAGCCGGCGCCCGTCGTCGAGGCGGTGGTGACCGAAGAGTCGGTGCCCGACTACGCCCCCATCGTGGTCGAGTCCATCCCGATGGCGGTGGCCGCCGACCCCCTCGCGGCCGACGATCCGATGGCCGCCGCGGCCGAACACCCCATGCACCCGCAGCTCGCGAGCACGGTGCAGCGCATCGTCGACTGCTACCAGGACGCGGAGCTGCCCCCGGCGGTCGACCGGCTGCGCACCTTGGTCGACGAACGGCGCTACTCCGACGTCCGCGCCGAGATCACCAACATCTGGTCGGAGCTCTTGAAGTACCACCAGAAGAAGGGGATCCGCATCCACCACCAGGTGACGACCACGTTCAACTCGGTCAACTCGCTGGTCAAGAAGATGTGACCGGGCGGCGCCGGGCCGCGGCCCGGTTGCCGCAGGACCTCCGGCGGCGGTAGGATGCGCGCACTTCGGAGTTCGGAGCATGCGGCTCCTGTTGCCCCTCACCCTGCTCACCGGCTGCAACAGCTACGAGCTGTTCCGCGTCACCGGCTTCGAGCAGGCGACGTTCAACAACAACGCCGACATCCTGTTCGTCATCGACTCTTCGGGGTCGATGAAGGAAGAGGCCAGCGCGCTCGCGCTGAACTTCGAGGTGTTCCTCGGTCAGCTCACCAGCGCCGAGGGCAGCGACGTCCCGCGCGCCACGCTCAACGACGCGGTCACCAACTACGTCCGTGAGAGCACCGAAAACGGCTCGATCATCGACTACCAGTTGGCGCTCACGACCACCAGCGCCAACTACGCGTCGGGCCCCTCGTCGGGCGTCGACGACGGCGAGGCGGGCACGCTCACCGGAGACATCCCGGTGGTGAAGCGGGGAGACGAGGACGTGGCCACGGCGTTCCGCACCAACCTGGTGTGCGAGACGGTGTACTGGAAGGACTCCGACCTGACGACCGATCCCGGCTACGCCGCCAACGCCGACGGGTCCTGTCCACTCCCGGAAGGAGCCGACATCCCCCGCGAGTACCTGGAGTGCCTGTGCCCGGGCGGCTGGGTGGAGTCCGAGGGTGCGGGCAACGAAGAGGGTCTGGAGGCCGCGCTCGACACGCTGTGCCGTGCCAGTGACGCACCGCCCGACCTGTGCTGGGACGACGACGACGACCCCGACACCGACCCCGGGTACCCCATCGTTCCCGGCGACGCAGGGTCCGAATCGGGGTTCCTGCGGCCCGAAGCGAACACGCTGGTGGTCATCGTCAGCGACGAGGGCGACGGCAGCCGCCGCGTGCCGAACAACGACGCCGACATCGCCGCGTACCGCGAGATCTTCGCCGAGTTCCCGCAGCTCGTGCGCTTCGCGGTCATCGGCCCGGCCTACCACGACAACGACGGCACCTGCCTCGACGGCGCCCAGACCTGGGGTGTCGAGCGGTACCAGTCCATGACCGCCGCGACCGGCGGCGTGTACATCGACCTCACCGACCAGGCCAACGGCTGCGCCGCGAGCGACTGGGGCGAGAACCTGACCAAGCTCGGCGAGCTGCTCAACAACCAGCTCACCTGCTTCGCGCTCGAAGGGGTGCCCGACGTGGCCACCATCCGCGTGTACATCGACGGCGGCGAGATCACCCCCTCCGAGCTCGAGAGCGGCACGATCGAAGCCGGCACGGCGGTGTGGCGCGACGGCTGGAACTACGAAGCCGCCGACAACGCGGTGTGCTTCAACGGCGCCGCCATCCCCGAGTACAACGCCGACGTCCGCATCTACTACCGGCCGCTCGGCGGCGTCCCCCGCGAACTCCCCATCTAGGCCAAGGTACCCCGACCATGCTGCTCGCTCTCGCTACTGTGGCGCTCGCGGCCGACGTCACCAAGGACGTTGCCAAGGACACGCTCGACATCGGCGTGCTCAAGAACTCCGAGGTCCGCGTCGTCCAGAAGATGTTGTACCGCAAAGAAGGCACGATGGAGATCGGCGCCACCCTCGGGGTGATGCCCTTCGACGGCTACACCATCACCCCGCAGCTCACGCTGTCGGGCGTGAAGCACCTGTCGGAGAACGTCGGCCTGGAGCTGCAGCTCGGCGGCGGCTACGGCCTCGAGAACGCCGTGTACACCGAGCTCGCCGGGCCCACCTACCAGGTCGCGGTCGAAGCGTACCGGTACCTCGCCAGCGCCGAAGCCGACGTGCAGTACACGCTGGCCTACGCCAAGATGAACCTCGGCGGCAAGAAGGTGCTGCACCACGACGTGTACGTGCTAGGCGGCCTCGGCGTCACGCTGGAGAGCTCCTTGCTCCCCGCGGGCGACCTCGCCATCGCCCCGACGCTGCCGATCGGCATCGGCGCGCGCCTGTACGCGAGCAAGACCTCGTTCATCAAGCTCGAGCTGCGCGACAGCATGCTGGTCGAGTACCGCGCCCAGAGCCAGACCTGGGGCTTCAAGCAGAACGTGGGCATCAACGTCGGCCTGAGCGTCCTGACCGGGGGCAAGTGATGCGTCGACTCACCCTGTGCGGGCTCCTGCTCCTGGCCTCGACGGCCTGGGCGGGCCCCAAGGAAAAGGGCAAGCCGGCCAAGGAGCCGGAGAAGCCGACGGCCGCCGCGCCGGCCGAGCTCACCAAGAAGGAGGCCAAGGTCCGCGAGCAGGCCTTCGCCACCTACGACCAGGAGATCGCCTCCGGCAGCAAGACGCGCGCCGCCGACGCGCTCGTCGCGGTGGTCGACGACGCCACGCTGGCCGAGTTCCACGGCGAAGCCTACGCCCGCCTCGGCGACATCCTGTCCGAGCTGAGCCTGCCGTACGCGGCCCTGGTGGCCTACACCAAGGCGTTCGCCACCGCGAGCGACACCAACGTGTCCGAGGTGAGCCTCCGCGTCCCCAAGGCCATCGAGATCGCCGCCAAGGTCGGCGACCTCGCCATCCTCGAGAAGCCGTTCGCCGGCAACCTGGGCCTGGCCCGCACCGACGACGTGCGTGGCGAGATGGCCTACCTCGCCGCCAAGGAGAACGCGCGCGGACGGCAGTGGGGCACGGCCTCCGCCATCCTCAAGATGGTCAAGGAAGGCGACCCGCGCTGGCCCGACGCCAAGGTGCTCGAGGGCATCGTGCTCAACCAGCAGGGCCGCCACGAAGAGGCGCTCAAGGCCTTCGAGTCTGCGGACCGCACCGGCCGCGAGAAGGACGCACGTTGGCACGACGCCGTGCAAATCAACACCGCGCGCACCTGGTACGGCGCGGGCAACTATCCCCGGGCCATCGAGTCCTACAGCCGCGTCACGCGCGGGAGCCTCTTCTGGCCCGACGCGCAGTTCGAGCGGGCGTGGTCGCACTTCCGCATCGACGACTTCAACGGCGCGCTCGGGCAGCTCCTGCCGTTCGAGGCTGCGTTCTTCTCGAAGTGGTACTACCCCGAAGCCGACCTGTTGCGCATCTACAGCATGTTCCTGCTGTGCAAGTTCCCGGAGTCCGAGCGGCAAATCGGCCACTTCAAGGACAAGTACCAGCCCGTGCACGAAGCGCTCGAAGCGTGGGGCGGAAAGTCGGACGAGGCCACCTTCGACGCCGCGAAGTTGTACATGCAGAAGGGGAAGATCACCGAGCTCCCGGAGATGATCTGGCGCCCCTGGGCCGACGAAGAGCGGTTCATGTTGTCGGTGCAGGCGGTCGACGCCGCCGACGACGAGCTCAAGCGCATGAAGGCGGTGGCCGCCAACCCGTTCTCCGAAGCGGCGAAGGAGTGGCTCAAGGCGCGCCGTGACGGCCTGGTCGAGTCCGAGGGGGCGCGCGTGAAGGCCCGCTTCGCCGAGCAGGAGTCCGAGCTCGGCGAGCAGCTCGCCAACGCCGAGATCTTCATCCTCGACATCCTCCGGATGAAGCAGCAGATGTTCGAGCAGGCGGCGCTGACCGGCAAGGAGCTCGAGGCCGCCAAGAGTGTCAAGCGCACCGAGCGCCTGCGCAAGGGCTGGCAGGAGTGGCCGTTCGAGGGCGAGTTCTGGGCCGACGAGCTGGGCTACTACAAGGTGGACATCGTGCCCGAGTGCCCGGCGAGCATGCGCCAGTCGGTCGTGAAGTAGCGGCGCTTCGCGGCGGCGCTACACGAGCCAGGGCGGGACGAACCGTCGGTGGGTCGCGAGGACGCCCTCGGCGATGGCCCCGACGGCGTCGGGTTCCCAGAGCTCGAGCTCGGCCTCCTGGCGGGTGATGACCGGCCATCCGTGGGGCACGTTCTGGTGAGCCAACGCCTTGCCGGCGGCAGTGCGCGCCGCGACGAACGCACGATGGGCTTCGGCACGCTCGGCCACCCGCGCCCGCCCCCACGGCACCGCCTCCCGCAGCGCCGCGGGCACCTCGGCGAGCACGCTGGGGTCGCGCTCCACGGTGATGCTGCTCCGTCCCGAGGCCAGCGCCGCCAGGGCCGTGGTGCCGGTGCCGCCGAACGGGTCGAGCACCACGTCGCCGTACGCCGAGTACATCTGCACCAGGCGCCACGGCAGCTCCGGCGGGAAGGCCGCGCTGCGCTCGCGCCCGCCGGCGCGGGCCTGCCGGGCGCCGGTCACCCCGGCCCACAGGTCGGAGAACCACAGGTTCCGCTCCTCCCAGAAGTAGGCGCTCCGTCGACGCAGGCCGGGATCCTGCACGCGCACCCCGGGCGCGCGGAAGAGCAGCACGTACTCGTGTTCGTAGGTGACGTACGCACCGCCGGGGAGCATCCCGGACCCCATGAACTTGTTCGGCGCGTTGGTCGGCTTGCGCCACAGGAGGTCGGGCATCGGCTCCAACCCGAGCCGCATCGCCGCCATGGTGATGCGCGCCGCGTTCGGCCACCGCTGGAACCGGCCCCCGAGGGTACGCACCGCGTCCCCGATGTTGACCGCGAGCCAGCCGCCGGGCACGAGCACGCGCGCACACTCCGCCCACGCCGCGTCGAGCTGCTGGTGCATCGTCTCGAACGCCAGCGCGCCGTCCGCGTTCGCCAGGGCCGCTGCCACCTCGGGCGCGCCGACGGCAAACCCGTCGTCCCACATCGAGACCAGCGGGTAGGGCGGGCTGGTGACGACCAGGTGCACCGAGCTCGACCCGAGCGGGAGCGCGCGCGCGTCGCCTGCCGCCAACCGGTGCGTGGTCTCCATCGCGCGCCGGTATCCCACGGGCTACCCTCCCCGGCATGAGCTTCGCGCTGTTCGTGGGGGTGGGGTCGATCGTGGGGGTTTTCGCCCTCGCGATCTGGCTCATCCAGCTCGCGCCGGACGCCTGATGCGGTTCGCCTCGCACTACGACGAAGCGTGCTTCCACAGTGGTCCGCCCGCACTCTTCACGCCCGACCCGCGAGGCAACCTTCGCGTCGATCCCGAGCGCACCCGCGAGGTGTGGCTGCTGGTCCCGGCGCCCGAGGGCCGCGACGAGGCGGTGTACGTGCTCCGCGACCGCGCGACGGGCGTGGAGATGGTGCTCGCCACCAACTGCCCGGTCCTGGCGCTCTGTCAGCCCCGCGGCACGCTGGAGCGCATGCCGGACTACGACGCCGCCCGCGCCCGTGTCGCGGGCCAGTGGTCCGGCCGCACACCGCCGCGCGCCGACGATCACGGCTGAGCGGGGGCCGGGCAAGACGCGGCGACCTGGGGCGCGGGTCGGCGTCTTTGCGGGGGGGGCAAGCGCTGGGCGAGGCGTGGGGAGGGACGAGGTCACCCCCGGGTCCTGCCGGGCCGGGTGAAATTGGCGCTCGCTCCCTCGGCGGGACCGCAAGCGGTCCCGCCGTTCCGCTCGGCCAATTCCACCCGACCCGTCACCCGCCACGTCACCGAACCGCACAACGAACGTGGCGTTGGGCACAACGGCGGTCAGGCGCCGAACCGCGAGGGTCTGGCTGCACCGGCCCCGGTCGGTGAGCATGGCAACCCCGAACTTCGAGCGGATTTTGGGTGGTCGTGGCGACGGCCGTGCACCGGCGCGAGGGCCGGGCAAGACGCGGCGACCCCCCGGGGCGCGGGTCGGCGTCTTTGCGGGGGGTGGCAAGCGCTTGGCGAGGCGTAGGGAGGGACCAGGTCACCCCCCCACGTCACCGAACCGCACAACGAACGAGGCGTTGGGCACAACGGCGGTCAGGCGCCGAACCGCGAGGGTCTGGCTGCACCGGCCCCAGGTCGGGCGCGACGTGTAGAATCCTCCGGTGTTCCTCCTCCTCGCCACGGCCTGCACCGAGGGTCCCGGCCCCGTCGCGGACGAGCCCGCCCCCGCGCCCGCCGGCACCCCGGCGCCCCTCCCCGGCGGCGGTGCGCCCGTGGACGCGCCCCGCGCGACCGACGCCCTCTGCCAACTCGACATGCGCTGCGACGTGCTCCCCACCCGCGACACCAAGGTGCCGTGCACCCTCCGCGTCACCCGCGAGGACGGGCGCGTGGACTTCGATGGCGCCGCGGAGATGTGGGTGCGGGGGCGCTCCTCGGCCCAGGTCGTCAAGCCCGGCTACGGCGTCGAGCTTCGCGGCGACGACGGCGCGACCACCGCGGCCGACCTGCTGGAGATGGGCAAGGAGAGCGACTGGGTCATCGACGGCCTGTGGTACGACCGCCTCCTGGTCCGCGACAAGCTCGGCTACGACCTGTTCCGCGAGCTCGGCGGCGGCAACTACGCCGCGGAGTCCGCCCTCTGCGAGCTGACCCGCAACGGCGAATACTACGGCGTCCACGCGCTGGTCGAGCGGGTCAAGCGTGATGACGATCGCATCGACATCGCCGACGGCACCGACGACGGCGCCGCCTTCGTGCTCACCCAGCTCGACGAGGACTGCTTCTACACCAACACCCTCACCTATGGTTGCTGGAAGCTGGTCTCCCCGGGCACCCCCACCGCAGACGGCGCCGCGGCGATCACCGCGTGGTTGGCCGGCTGGGAGGCGGAGGTGGTGGACGCGGCCGCGTCCGGCGCGTGGGACGAGGTGTGGCGCCTGACCGAGCTGGACAGCGTGGTCGACGTCGTCATCGTCGAGGAGCTCTTCAAGAACGAGGACGCCTGGTACACCTCGCTCAAGGCCTACAAGCCCGAGGACGGCGGCCTGCGCTTCGTCCCGTGGGACCTCGACATGACCTTCGGGCAGTTCCCCGGATACGGCACCTACGGCGAGTCCGACGTGTGGATCCACTACCGACCGCTCCTGTGGCAGATCTTCGCCGCGAGCCCCGCGGTGCGCGCCCGCCTGCCCCAGCGCTGGGAGGAGCTACGCCGCGGTCCGCTCGAAGAGACCACGCTCCTCGCGCACATCGACGCGCTCCAGGCGATCCTCGGCGACGCCATCGTGCGCAACGACGAACGCTGGCCGATCGAGGCCATCGACTACGCGGGCCTGTTCTACCCGGTCGGCTCCTACGCCGAAGAAGACGACCACGTCCGCGCGTGGCTCGGCGAACGGCTCCGCTGGATGGACGAACACATCGACGCGTATTGACGCAGGGCGCTGCGGCGTGGGCCGGGCAAGACGCGGCGACCCGGGGCGCGGGTCGGCGTCTACGGGGCGCGGGGACCGACGCGGCGTCAGCGGCGATGCGGAACGACGTCACCCCCGGGTCCTGCCGGGCCGGGCGCAATTGGCGTTCGCTCCCCCGCAGATTCGCCGCACGCGGCGAACCTGCGCTCCGCTCAGCCAATTCCGCCCGACCCGTCACCCGCCGCGTCACCGAACCGACCAACGAGGGGAGGTGTTTGGCACAACGGCAGGACGCCGAACCGCGAGGGTCTGGCTGCACCGACCCAGGTCGGTGAGCGTGGCGATGTCGAACTTCGAGCCGTATTTTGGAGGCCGTGCCGCGGCGTTACCGTCACCCGCCGCGTCACCGAGCCGACGACCGAGGGGGAGGCGGGGCTGCACCGACCCAGGTCCGTGAGCGTGGCAATGTCCAACTTCGAGCGGTGTTTTGGAGGCCGTGCCGCGGCGTCACCGGTCACCCGCCGCGTCACCGAGCCGACCACCGAGG
>SXOM01000279.1 GCA_005776735.1 Pseudomonadota bacterium | reverse complement strand
GGTCGACGAGGAGCGCGCCGGGCGGCTCATCGAGCGCGGGATCGGCGAGGTCGCGCCGGTGGCGTTCAGGCGGGGCCGGACGCTCAACGACGCGTTCATCATCCTCGACGACGCGCAGAACGCGACCGAAGAGCAGCTGAAGATGTTCCTCACCCGCCTGGGCAACGAGTCGCGCGCCGCGGTCACCGGCGACCTCACGCAGATCGACCTGCCGCGGGGGGTGCGCTCGGGCCTGGCGCAGGCCGCGCGCATCCTCGACGGGGTCGACGGCATCGGGATGGTGCGGTTCTCCGACGTCGACATCGTCCGGCACCCCCTGGTCAGCGAGATCGTGCGCGCGTACGATCGGGACGCCGTGCCGCGCCTGCCTCGTCCGCCCCGCCCCGCCGAAGGTCGCGATGAACTTCCGTGAACGGCTGAGCGCGTGGTCGGCGGTGGACTCCACCGCCCGCCGCGTGCTCGCCGCGGTGGTCTTCTGCGTGGTGGCGGCCCTGTTGTTGACCGACCTGCGCGGCGTCGGCGGGGCCCCACTGGCCGAGGGCGACGTCGCCAGCGACGACGTGCTCGCCCCGTTCGACTTCCCGTTCGTCGACCAGGCCGCCACCGAGACGCGGCGGCAGTCCGCCGCCGGGGCGGTGCCGCCGCTGTTCGACGCCGATCCGGAGCTGGCCCGACGCCAACAGGCGCGCGTGGTCCAGGCGTTCGACATGGCGCGCCGGCGCGTCGAAGCCGGGCTCGGGGAGCGGGGCACGCTCTCGTCGGCCGACCGGGCGGCGCTGCTCGACGACTTCGGGGCGGCGCTCGACGGGCCGCTGCCGGACGACGCGCTCGCGGTCCTCGTGGCCGACGGGTTCTCCGCGCGCGCCGAGGCCCTGGTGGTGGAGCTCCTGGAGGTCGGGATGCGCGGCCACGTGCTGCGCGACCTCACCGACCTGCCCCCACGCGGCAAGCCCATCACGGTGGTCACCGCCGCGGAGGGGCGCCGCGACGAGCAGGTGCTCATCTCGCTCGGCGAGGTGCGGAGCCCCGACGACGCACGCCAGGCGGTGTCGCTGTACGTGCTCGAACACTACACCGCCGCCGCCGACCCGGCGGTGGTCCAGGCGTGCGCTTCGGTGGCCCGCGCGCTGGTGCGGCCGAACATGTCGGCCAACCCGGTGCTCACCGAGGAGCGTCGGCTCGCGGCGCGCGGCGCGGTCGAGCCGGTGCAGGTCGAGGTGCGGCGAGGGTCCCGGTTGGTCCGCGCCGGCGACGTGATCGACGCGCGGCAGGCGTCGATGCTCACCACCGCGCGCGCGGCGGGCCAGCAGGCGAGCGCTTCCTGGCGGTTCGGCCTGTGGCTTGGGTTCGTGGCGGCGGTCATGCTCGCCCCGGTGGTCTTCGCCCGCCACACGATCCGGAAGTTCGCCCGCAAGCCCGTCGAGATCGAGGTGATGGGGCTGGTCCTGGTCCTGGTCCTCGCGGTGGGGCGGCTCGTGGTCCACAGCGTGCAAGCCGGCTGGGTGCCGGGGAACGACCCCGCGGCCGGCTTCGGGTTGCTCGTGCCGGTGGCGGGCGGGGCGATGCTCGTGCGCATCCTCGTCAACAGCGAAAGTGCGCTGGTCTTCGCCATCGTCGCTTCGGTCCTCTCCGGCGCGCTGATGGACCAGTCGTCGCTCTACGCCGCCTGGTACCTGGTCACCTCCCTGGTGGGCGCCGCGGCGGTCGGCCAGGCTCGCGAGCGGCTCAACGTCCTGCGGGCGGGCTTGTTGTCGGGCGTGGTCGGCGCGGGCCTCATCCTCATCCTGTCGCTGGTCCGGATGCAGGGCTCCCCCGACGAGCTGGCCGGCCTCGGCTGGTCCAGCGCGCTCGGGCAGAGCACCGCGGCGCTGGTCGCGGGCCTGTTCAGCGCGATGCTCACGCTGGCGCTGGTCCCGGTGATGGAGCTCTTCGGGTTCCTCACCGACTACAAGCTCTTCGAGCTGGCCAACCTCAACCACCCCGCGCTGCGCCGGCTCATGCTCCAGGCGCCCGGCACCTACCACCACAGCGTCATCGTCGGTTCGCTCAGCGAAGCGGCGTGCGAAGCCATCGGCGCCAACGCGCTCCTCGCGCGGGTGGCCTGCTACTTCCACGACATCGGCAAGGGGGTCAAGCCCCAGTACTTCGTGGAGAACCAGCGGGACGGCAAGAACCGCCACGATCGGCTGTCCCCGGAGCAGTCGGCGCAGGTGATCATCAACCACGTCCGCGAGGGTGGGGCGTTGGCCCGGCAGTACCAACTGCCGAGGCCGATCGTGGACAACATCTACATGCACCACGGCACGGGGCTCATCCCGTACTTCTACAACCGGGCGCTGGAGCAGGCGGAGGGGCGCCCGGTCGAGGAGGCACTTTTCCGCTACCCAGGCCCCAAGCCCGACACCCGCGAGGCGGGGATCATCATGCTGGCCGACAAGGTCGAGGCGGCGTGCCGCACGATCAAGGAGCCGGACGAGGAGCGCTTCCGCGCGATGATCCAGGCGATCGTGAACCAGGTGATGGCCGACGGGCAGCTCGAGGAGTGCCCGCTCACGGTGCGCGAGCTGTACCAGATCGCGAACGCGTTCGTGACGGTGCTCCTCGGCATCTACCACCACCGCATCGAGTACCCGGGCACCAAGTCCATCTCGTCGGGCGCCAAGGTGGCGCCGGTACCGCGGCAGGGCACCATCACCCTCGAGATCCAGAACCCCCTGCTCCCGCCGCGCGACGGCCTGGAAGACCCGGACCCGAGCCGCGACTACGAAGCGGTCGAGGTTCCGCCGCCGCGTCGACCCGTCACCGAGATCGACGAGGCCTGAGATGGCGATCGCCGTGCGCTGCCAGGACGTCCGCTACCCGAGCCGCCTTCTGCGCGCGGACGCGGTGCGCTTGTGTGCGACGCTCGGCCGTCCGCGGGCCGAGCTCAGCGTGCTCTTGTGCGACGACGCCTTCATCCAGGACCTCAACGCCCAGTGGCGCCAGAAGGACGTCCCCACCGACGTCCTGAGCTTCCCGATGGGCGACGAGCAGGTGCTCGGCGACGTGGTGGTGAGCCTGCCCACCGCCGAGCGCCAGGCCGCCGAGCGGGGCCACGACCTGCACACCGAGCTGCGCGTCCTGCTCGTCCACGGGTTGTTGCACCTGGTCGGCCACGATCACGAGGCCCCCGGCGAGGACGCCGTGATGGCGGCGGAGGAGGCGCGGCTGCTCGCGGCGCTCGGGGTGCCTGCGGTGGGGCTTGTGGCCCGCGCCGGCTTGGGGTAGCATCGACGCATGCGGCGTGGTTTCTCCCTGACCGAGCTCCTGGTGGTCGTGGCCATCATCGCCGTGCTGTCCGCCATCGCCATCCCGGCGTGGACCACGACCCAGCACATGGCCAAGCGTGCCGAGGTGCCGAGCAACGTCGATGCGATCCGGGTCGCCGAGCTCAGCTACCACGCCGCACACGACACCTTCGTGGCCGAGGGGTCGTGGTACCCGCAGGCCTTGGGCCTCGGCGCCGACAAGGAGCTCAAGGCGTGGCCGGCGGCCGACTCCGCGGGCGGGTTCTCCACGATCGGGTGGGTGCCGCACGGCGAGGTGCGCGGGGCCTACTCCATCCCCGTGGGCGACGAGACGACCTTCGAGGTGCAGGGCGCCTGCGACGTCGATGGTGACGGCGATTCCGCGCTGTACTGGTGCACCGAGTCCGAAGCGTGCGGGTGGGACGCGGGCGACGAAGGCGTGTTCTGAACCGCGGCGCGGCGGGGGCGGCCGTTTCGGATTATCCGCGCGGCCATGGCTTCCGACCTGAGCGAACGACTCCAGTCCCTCCGAGCGCGCGTCGACGCGCTCCGGGGGCATCTTTGACGTGGTCAACAAGGCGGCGCGCGTAGCCGACCTCGAACACCAGGCCGGCTTCGCCGAGTTCTGGTCCGACGCCGCCAAGGCGCGCGAGGTCCTCCGCGAGAAGAACACGCTGGAGAAGGTGGTCACCCGCTACCAGGCGATGGAGCGGCAGCTCAGCGACGCCGAGACGTTGTTGCAGCTCGGGGAGGAGCTGGGCGACCCGGACTCCGAGCGTGAAGCGGCGCAGCTCGCCGCGCAGCTCGACCCGGTGGTGCGCAAGTTCGAGGTGCAACGCCTGCTCGGCGAAGAGGCCGACGACGCCAGCGCCGTGCTCGAGATCAACAGCGGCGCGGGCGGCACCGACGCGGCCGACTGGGCCGACATGCTCAAGCGCATGTACCTGCGGTGGGCCGACCGCATGGGGTTCAAGGCCACCATCGTCGACGAGCAGCCCAACGAGGATGCGGGCATCAAGTCGTGCACGATCGAGATCGAAGGCGAGTACGCCTACGGCTACCTCAAGAGCGAGATCGGCGTGCACCGCCTGGTCCGCATCAGCCCGTTCGACGCCAACGCCCGCCGCCAGACGGCGTTCGCCTCGGTGGGCGCCTACCCCGACATCGACGACACGATCGAGATCAAGATCGACGACAAGGACCTCGAGGTCCAGACCATGCGCTCCGGCGGCGCAGGCGGCCAGCACGTGAACATGACCGACTCGGCGGTGCGCATCATCCATCGACCGTCGGGCATCGTGGTCAAGTGCCAGCAGGAGCGGAGCCAGCTCAAGAACAAGGCCACCGCGATGAAGATGCTGCGCGCGCGCCTGTACCAGCAGGAGATCGAGCGCCGCCAGGCCGCGGTCGACGCCCAGAACGCGCAGAAGAAGAAGATCGAGTGGGGAAGCCAGATCCGTAGCTACGTCCTCCAGCCGTACCGCATGGTCAAGGACGTTCGCACCCGCATGGAGACGGGCGACACCGACCGGTTCCTCGACGGCGACATCCACGGCTTCATGGAGGCCTACCTGGCCGCCCGGGCCAACGGCACGCTCGAGGCGGGCGAGGCGGAGTAGGGCGTCGGGCACGACGCGGCGCCCCGGGGCGCGGGTCGGCGTCTCTCGGCGGGGGGCCAAACGCCTGGCGTCGGGGAGGGACGAGGTCAGCCCCGGGTCCTGCCGGGCCGGGTGAAATTGGCGCTCGCTCCCCCGCTGGGTCGCCGCAAGCGGCGACCCAGCGCTCCGCTCGGCCAATTCCACCCGACCCGTCACCCGCCGCGTCACCGAACCGGCCACCGACGGGCGGCGTTTGGCACAACGGGGGGACGCCGAACCGCGAGGGGCTGGCTGCACCGACGCCGGTCGGTGGGC